>SLLJ01000011.1 GCA_007134165.1 Nitriliruptoraceae bacterium
ACCCCCTCGTCGTGCAGTTCGCCGAGCCGGCGGAAGACCCCGTAGATCGCTCCTCGTCGCGGCACCCGCTCGCGCACGTACACGCGGTACCAGAGGGCGGAGAGCAGCATGATCACGAGCACGAAGCCGACGTAGAAGGCGCCGAGCGTGGCGATCAGCGCGAGCATGGTGACTACGCCCACCAGCTGCATCCAGGGGTACAGCGGCGAACGGTAGCCGGGAACGTACGAGCCCAGCCGCCCTTCGCGCATCAGGATCACCGACAGGTTGATCAGCGCGAACAGCAGCAGCAGGAACGCGCTGCCGAGGCTGGCCAGCCGCTCGACGTCGAGGAACACGATCGCCAGGATCATCAGCCCCGAGGTGACCACGATGCCCAGCGTCGGCGTGCCGAAGCGCCCCAGCCGCTCGAACCCGCTCCACAGCAGCCGGTCCCGGGACATCGCCAGCGGGTAGCGCGAGGCGGTCAGGATGCCGGCGTTGGCGGTGGACGCGAACGCGGTCACCGCGGCGATCACGATCAGCGCCGTGCCGGTGGGGCCGGGCAGCCACGACAGCAGCACGTCCCCGGCCGTTGCGACCGGCGTCAGGTCCTCGGCCAGCTCGGCGGGGTCGATCGCCGCGACCAGGATCAGCACCCCCAGGCTGTAGATCGCCCCGACCGTGAGCAGGGAGAGGATCATGCCCAGTGGCAGGTTGCGGTCCAGGTCACGGATCTCCTCAGCGGCGGAGGACACCTTGGTCAGCCCGGCATACGAGATGAACACCAGCCCGATGGTCGCCACCAGCCCCTCGAACCCGAAGGGCAGGAAGGGCTCGAAGCCGCCCTCGAGGTGCTCCGAACCGCGGGCGAGGTCGAACAGGCCCTGGGCGATGAAGAAGGCCATGATCGCCACCAGGGTGACCACCAGCCAGACCTGCAGTCGGGCGGTCTCCTTGGCGCCGAAGATGTTGAGCAGCCCGAACGCCACCGTCAGCGCGATCGCCACGGAGCGCACCGGGACATCCACGAACAGGGCGAGGTAGGCCCCCATGCCCACCAGTGCGAAGGCGCTCTTGGCGATCAGCACCACCCACGCGCCCATGCCACCGATCGTGCCCGCCAGCGGCCCCATGCTGCGGTGGATGAAGAAGTAGGTGCCGGCGGCTCGTGGCATCGCGCTCGACAGCTCGGCGATGGAGAACATCGCCGGGATCATCAGCAGACTGGAGAGCAGGTAGGCGAGCACCACCGACGGACCGGCGTTGGCGGTGGCGATCCCCGGGAGCAGGAAGAACCCGGAGGCGAACATCGCCCCGGTGCAGATCGCGTAGACGTCGATCAGCCCGAGCTTCTTCTCGAGCCGATCGTTGGCGGAGGTGCCGGCGGGCATGCTGCTCCGGAGGGGGTCGGCGACGCATTGCAGGGCGCGAACCGTACCGGCGGGCGTCGGCAGACACCCACCTTCGGCCCGCTGGCGCAGTAGCATCCACGCCGCACCCGTCTAAAGAGGGCCGCGGTGGGCCAGGACATCGACCAGATCCGGTTCACGCGTGAGGACCGGCAGCGGTACCGCGACAAGGTCAAGCGCAACCTCGCGGTGCTCAAACACCTGATCGACACCGGCGCGTTCGAAGTCGAGCGCAAACTGGTCGGCGTCGAGGTCGAGTTCTACGTCGTCGACGGCGACGGTGCTCCGATGATGATCAACGCCGAACTGCTCTCACGCATCGAGTCCGAGGACTTCCAGACCGAGCTCGCGCAGTACAACATCGAGTTCAACCTGGCGCCGCACAAGATCGTGGGAACCGTGCTGCGCGAGATCGAGGAGGAGCTCGAGACCTCCTTCCTGCACGCCCACCGCCGCGCGCAGGACCTCGACGCCCACGTGGTGATGATCGGGATCCTGCCCACGCTGTCCGACCTGCACGTCACGATCCAGAACCTGTCGGCCAACCCGCGGTACCACCTGCTCAACGAACAGATCCTCGAGGCCCGCGGCGAGGACCTGCAGGTCATCATCGAAGGCGAGGAGACGCTGGATCTCAACGCCAGCTCGATCACGATGGAGTCGGCCGCCACCTCGGTGCAGCTGCACCTGCAGGTCAGCCCGGCGCGCTTCGGGCGGGTGTGGAACGCCGCCCAGGCGATCTCGGCCGCGCAGGTCGCGGTTGGGGCCAACTCCCCGTTCCTGCTCGGCAAGCAGCTGTGGCGTGAGACGCGCATCGCGCTGTTCGAACAGACCATCGACACCCGCTCCGAGGAACTCGCCGCCCAGGGCGTGCGTCCCCGGGTGTGGTTCGGCGAGCGCTGGATCGACTCGGTCGGGGACCTGTTCGATGAGAACGTGCGCTACTTCCCCGCGCTGCTGCCGCTGCTCGACCAGGAGGAGCCCGAGGCGCTGCTGCGCGGCGGCGGGGTGCCCCATCTGCCCGAGCTGACGCTGCACAACGGCACGATCTGGCGGTGGAACCGGCCGATCTACGCCGTCGCCCGCGGCAAGCCCCACCTGCGCGTGGAGAACCGGGTGCTGCCGGCCGGACCGAGCTGCGTGGACATCGTGGCCAACGCCGCCTTCTACTACGGGCTGGTGCGTGGCTTGATGGACCTCGACGAACCCATCGAGCAGCAGCTGTCGTTCGCTGCCGCGGCGGACAACTTCCGCACCGCCGCACACGACGGCATCGACGCACGGCTGTTCTGGCCGGGCGTCGGGATCGTGCCGGCCAGCGAACTGGTGCTGCGCACCCTGCTGCCGCTGGCCCACGAGGGGCTCGACGCCTGGGGTGTGGACCGCCGCGACCGGGACCACTACCTCGGCATCATCGAGCAGCGCGCACTGCGGCGCGTGACCGGCGCGACCTGGCAGATCCGCACCTTCCGGATGCTGCGCGAGCGCGACGGGCTCGACCGGCGCGAGGCCCTGGTGGAGATGACCCGGCGCTACATGACCGGGATGCGTGCCAACGAGCCGGTGCACACCTGGCCGCTGCCCCAGGGCTGAGCCCCAGGGCTGAACCCCAGGGCTGAACTCCAGGGCTGAGCTCCAAGGCTGAACCCCAGGGCTGAGCTCCAGGGCCGAGCGCCGGCGCAGCCGGAGCGGCTGGCTAGCATCCAACGGCGAAGGTCGAGTATCGGAGCCTGCACCCGTGTCCACCGATCCGCTGCTGCGCTTCGACGACGGGCTGCCCGACGAGCTGCTGGCCCTTGACGAGCTCGACCTGCTGCAGGCGCTGGGCCGTCCGACCCTGGTGCGCTGGCCCGGGACCGGCGAAGCCCGCGCCCGAGCGGTCGCGACGTTGCTGCACGGTGACGAGTCCACCGGGCTCGAAGCGATGCTGCGCGTGCTGCGCCGGCGCCGCGTCTACCCCTTCGACCTCTACCACGTCATCGGCAACGTACGTGCCGCGCTCGAACCGCCCGGCTTCGCGCACCGCTACCTCGACGACCAAGAGGACTTCAACCGCATCTGGGGGCTCGGCGACCCGACCACCGCCCAGCGGCTGGCCGCCGACGCCATCCTCGCCGAGCTGCGCGGCGCCGACCTCGAGTCCCTGGTTGACATCCACAACAACACCGGCGACAACCCGTTCTACGCCATCGTGACCCTCGAGACGCCCGAGGTGCTCAACCTCGCGACGCTGTTCACCACCACGCTGCTGCGCTGGGACCTCGAGCTGCACACCCTGATGGAGGCCACCCACGACCTGTGCCCGTCGATCGCCGTGGAGTGCGGGCTGCCCGGCCGACCCGAGTCCCGGGCCTTCGCGATCGACGCGCTGCGCCGCTACTTCGGCGCCGAGCCGTTGGCCACCAACCAGGTCGTGCGCGACCACGACCTGCTCGGGGGGATGTACAAGGTGATGGTGCGCCCCGAGGTACGGTTCCGCTTCGGCGGCGAGCTCGACGACATGGTGGACCTGGTGCTCGACGCCGACCTCGACGCCCACAACTTCCGCGAAGTCCCCGCCGGGCTGGTGCTGGGCTGGGTGCGTCCCGGCGCGGCCGTGCCGTTGCACGCCATCGATTCCGAGGGCACCGACGTCACCGACGAGCACTTCGAGGTGGTGGGCCAGCACCTGGTGGTCACGGCCCCCGGCACCCCGGTGATGATGACCCGCACCGTCGAGGCCACCCGCAAGGACTGCCTGTTCTACCTCGCCACCGAGCGACCGGCGCCGATTGATGCCGAGCAGCTCGACTCCGGGCGCCTCGACTCGGGGAGCCTCGACCCGGGGCGCTTCGACTCCGGGCGCCTCGACCCCGGGCGCCTCGACCCCGGGCGCCTCGACCCGGGGAGCCTCGACCCCGAGCACCTCGACTCCGGGCACCTCGACCCGTCGGCCGGCGACTGGTCGGACGCCCCGTCCCGGGCTGGGCGCCGGCTCGGGGCACTGGATGGCACCGGGGTGCTCGACGCCGATCCGGCCGACCCGGGGGACAACGGGCTCAGCGCGCGGCTGCAGCCTCGGCCGCTGCGTTGAGCCGTCGGTGCACGTAGGGCGCGGCCAGCAGGACCGGCAGTGCGAGCACCACCGCCGCCATGCGGGCACCGGCAAGCTCGGCGACGACCCCGTCGAGCAGCGCCGCCACCGGCCGGGTTCCCACGAAGGCCAGGCTCCACAAGGCCATGACCCGGCCGAGCTGCGCGTCGGGGACCTCGGCCTGCAGCCGCGCCGTGGCCCGGGTGATCGCGGCGATGAAGCCGGCCCCCGACACCGCGAAGCCGGCCATCGCCAGCCCCAGGCTCGGCGCGATCCCCGCCAGGAGCATGCCTGCCCCCTGCACCAGCATCGCGACCACCAGCACGTGCGGCCGCCCTCGCAGCCATGGGCTGAGCAGCACGGCCGTGAGCGTGGCCCCCGCCCCGAAGGCTCCGACCAGCAGCCCGACGTCGAGCTCGCGTCCGGCGAACACGTCCAGTGCCAGCTCCGGGGCGAGCGTGTTGACCGGATCCGTCGAGGTGGACACCGCCATGACCGCGACCAGCAGTGCCATCCACCGCCGGTCGGCCCGGACCAGCGCCACCGATTCGCGCAGCCGGGGCCGTGTGGTGGCGCGGGGCGGCTGGGGCCGCGGTCGGACCACCAGCAGGGCCAGGGCGAAGACCAGGAACGACGCCGCGTTGAGTCCGAACGCCACCCCGTAGCCGGCCCGGTCGACGACCAGCGCCCCGAGCACCGGACCGATCGCCCGGGCGAGGTTGAAGGTGACCGAGTTCAGCGACACCGCGACCTCGAGGTCGGCCTCGTCGACCAGCAGCGGCACCAGCGCGAGCAGAGCGGGCACCATGAACGCCAGCGCAAGCCCGAGCAGCAGTGCGGCACCGACCACCACCGGGGGACTGACCCGATCGGCGACGGTGAGCCCGGCCAACCCGGCCCCGACCGCCGCGGCCGCCAGTTGCGTGACCAGGAGCAGCCGTCGGCGGTCGAAGCGGTCAGCGGCCGCCCCCGCCCACGGGGCGAGCAGCACCGTGCCGAGGAACTGGGCGAAGTTCACCGCGCCGACCAGCAACGTCGAACGGGTCAGCTCGTACACCAGCAGCCCGGCGGCGATGTTCTGGAACCAGGTGCCCACGTTGGACAGCGAGCTGCCGAGGAAGAACGTGCCGAAGCTGCGATCGGTGAGCACCCGCCAGGCGTCGGACCCGGCCCTCACCCCTGATCCGCGCCGGCACCGCCCGTCGGCGCGCCGAGCTCGAGCCCGGCGAACAGGTCGGGCTCGGGGCGCACCACCTCGACGTCCGTGCGTAGCAGCAGGTAGCCCTCGTAGGGGTAATGCTCGCGTTCGAGCTCGCGCGGGACCTCGAACCAGAAGCCGTCCGGGTCGATCTGCGTGACGTGGGCACGCAGGGCCGCGTCCCGCCGGACGAACCAGGCGCCGACCTCGACCAGGGCGTCGGGCTCGGGGGCTGGAGGTCGGTCGTGGCGCCGCTCCAGCCACTCGGTGAACGGGCTCTCACCCCGCAGCTCGAGCATGCCCTGGTGCAGGGCGTTGAGCCGGGAGGGCGGGAAGATCGTCGAGGCGTAGACCTTGGCCACCCGCCAGGCCGGCTGCTCGCCGCCGGGGGTGTCCGACAGGTCGACCGCCGGGTCCTCGGCGAGCTCGAGCGCCCGCATCGTGACCTCGTGGCAGCGGATGTGGTCGGGGTGCGGGTAGCCGCCATCCTCGGGGTAGGTGACCACGACCTGGGGGCGCTCACGGCGGATCAGCCCGGCCAGCACCCGGGAGGGCTCTTCGAGCTCGAGCCGCGCGAAGCAGCCGTCGGGGACCGCCGCGGGATCCTCGTGGTAGCCAGAGTCCGGGTACCCAAGGCCGTAGCTGCGGGTGAAGCCGATCGCGGCCACGGCATCAGCGAGCTCACGGCTGCGGATCTCGGCCATCTGTTCGGGAGCGACCGGCGCGGCGCTGGGGTTGAGCACGTCACCAGCCATGCCGTCGGTCAGGGTCACCAGCACCACCTCGGCGCCCTCGTCGAGGTAGCGGGCCGCGGTGGCGGCCCCTTTCGAGGCCTCGTCGTCGGGGTGGGCGTGTACGAACAGCAGCCGGCGCCCCCCCGCCGTGTCGGTCCCGGCCGCCGGGCGGCGGTCCGCCTCGTCGCGGCGATCGCGGGCCCGGCGGGTGCGCGAGGCCCACGCCTCGGCCAGCCGCGCGCCGCCGGGGGTGGCGGCGAGTTCGTCGAGTCCTTGGCGCACGAGGGCCGCCGCCGCCTCGACCTCGGCGGGGGGACCCGACAGCCGCACCAGCATCGGATCGCCGGGATAGCTGCCGAGTTTCACCTGCGGGTGGCAGCGCAGCAGCTCGACGAACACGAGGTTGAGCGCGCTCTCCGGGAAGCCGTGCTCGATCTCGGCCACCGTGGGAACCGGGTTGCGTCCGGCCAGCAGCAGCGGCTCGATGGCGTCCTCGACCAGGCTGCGGAACTCGCTGGGAACTCCCGGCAGGATCACTACGGTGGCGCCACCGGCGGCATCGCTGCCTCCGTCGAGGTCGATGGCCACCCCGGGTGTCCAGCCCCGGCCGGCCTGCAGCAGCCGGCTGCCCGCCGGGATCCGGCCCATCCGGCCCAGGTGCCAGGCGTACTCCTTGGAGACCTCCAGGCCGATCGAGCGCGACCAGGCCAGCGAGGAGGTGATGCGCTCGCCGATCACCGGATCCTCGACCAGCTCCCGGCCGAGGCTCGCGGCCACCGCCTCGTAGGTCAGGTCGTCGGGGGTGGAGCCGATCCCCCCGGAGGTGAGCACCAGGCGGGGGCGCGAGCGCGCCAGCTCGGTGGTCAGGGCCTCGTCGATCGCCGCGAGGTCGTCGGGTACGACGTGCACGCGGGTCAGCGCCACCCCGTGAGCGTGCAGGCGCTGCGCGAGCCACGGGGAGTTCGTGTCGGCGACGAACCCACCGAGCAGCTCGTCGCCGATCACGATGACGGAGGCCTCGAGCACGCCACCTCCTCGGGGCACGTTGGGCGGACCTGCCGGCGCGGAGGGTAGCCCCGGCCGGGGGCTGCTAGCGTCACCGGACGTGTACCTCAGCCCCGAAGACGCCCGCAGCGACGTCATCCTGGCCGGTGCGACCACCCTGTTCGGGGGGTTCGCCCTCCAGCTGCTGACCCGGCTGCCGTTCTACCCCCGGCCGGGGGTGGTCGCCTCCGTGCTCGCGATCGGATGGGTGTTCGTGCTCACCGGTCTGGTGCCACTGCTGCTGGCCCGCTACCGCGGCCACGGCGCCGCCGCCTTCGGACTCGACCGGTCGAAGGAGACCTGGCGCTCGGGCGTGGTCGTGGCCCTCCCGGTCGCGCTGATCGGTACCGCGCTCGGGCTGCTGCAGATCGGACGGCCGCTGGCCGCGGCGCTCGGACGCTTCGGCGCCCCGGTCACGGCCATGGCCGCGGGCACCCCGGCGGTGGTGGCGCTGCTGGTCGCGGCCGGGCAGTTCCTCGCACTCAGCGCCGGCGCGCTGCTGCTGGTGTCGTTCTTGACCACGCGGGGACGGGATGCGTTTCGGACGGTGGAGGTGTCGCTGACCGAGCTGACCCGGACCTTCGGGATGGGCGCGGCGCTGCTGGCGCTGGGGGTGGGGTTGCTGCGTTCGCTCGGCCCCGCGGCCCTGCTGCCCACCGTCCTGCAGGTGCTGGCGCTGGTCGCCGTCGTGCTGCTCGTCGACCGCCAGGTCAGCCCCGGGATGGTGGCCCCGCGCACGGCGGTGCTCACCCCGGTGGTGGTCGTGCTGGTCATCCACGTGTTCGCCACCGGTGGGCTGCTGCGCGGCGACCTGCTGACCGGGGTGTACGCCGGGGCGCTGGGTGCAGGGTCGGCCACCGCCATCGCGGTGCTCATCGAGACCCGCTGGCGGGCCTGGGCGGTGCTGCCGCTGGTGGTGGCGCTGCACTGGTGGCCGACCTGCCTGAGCCCGCTCGCCTTCGAACTCGGCGCCTGCTGAATCCCGACCGACCCGATGGCGCGGCGGCGGCGGCGACGGCGCGGCGACGACGGCGCGGCGACGACAGCGCGGCGACGACAGCGCTGCCAGGACGGCGCGGCGGCGACGGCGCGGCGACGGAACGACGCCGGCCGCGCCCCGGGCATGGGGCGCGGCCGACGGCGTACGGCATGGTGACCTACTCGAAGTGGCGGTAGGCCTCGATGCTTTCGAGGTGCTTGGCCCGCTTCTCGTTGTCGACCACGCCCAGGCCGTCCTCGGGCGCTCCGACCAGGATGCCGATCTTGCCAGCGTGGAGGTTGTGGTGCATCTCGTAGGCACCCTGCGCAGCTTGGTCCAGCGGGTAGGTCTTGGACAGGATCGGGTGGATCATGCCCAGGTCGACCAGCCGGTTGGCCTGCCAGGCCTCCTCGTAGTTCGCGAAGTGCGACCCGATGATGCGCTTGAGCCGCATCCACAGGTGCCGGTTGTCGTACTCGTGCAGGTACCCCGAGGTGGACGCGCAGGTCACGATCGTCCCCCCGCGCTTGCACACGATCACCGACGCCCCGAAGGTGGTGCGTCCCGGGTGCTCGAAGACGATGTCGGGGTCCTGGCCGACCATCGAGCGGATCTTCTTGCCGAAACGGCGGATCTCGGCGTAGTCGGGTTGGCCCTGCTCGTCGTGGAAGCGGTAGCCCTCGGCTTTGCGGTCGATGACGTGCTCGCAGCCGATGCGCTTGAGCAGCTCGACCTTCTCGGGGCTGGAGACCACCGCGACAGGGATGCCGCCGCCGTTGAGCACGAACTGCACGGCGAAGCCGCCGAGCCCACCGGTCGCGCCCCAGATGAGCACGATGTCGCCCTGCTTCATCGGCGCGGAGTTGTTGCCCACGATCATGCGGTAGGAGGTGGCCATCACCAGCCCGAGCGAGGCGGCCTCCTCCCAGGTGAGGTGGGTGGGCATCGGCATCAGTTGGTTGGACTTGACCATCGCCACGTCGGCGAGTCCGCCGAAGTTGGTCTCGAAGCCCCAGATGCGCTGGTCGGGGTCGAGCATCGAGTCCTCGTGACCGGCCGGCTGCTCGAGGTCGACGTAGTTGCAGTGCACGGTGACGCGGTCACCGGGCTTGAACTGGGTGACCCCGGGGCCGGTGCGCAGCACGACCGCGGCCGCATCAGAACCCACGATGTGGTAATCGAGGTTGTGGCGGGCGCCGAGATCGGAGCTCTTGCCGTAGCGCTCGAGGAACCCGAAGGTCGACAGCGGCTCGAAGATCGAGGTCCACACGGTGTTGTAGTTGAGTGCCGAGGCCATCGGCGCGATCAGGACCTCGTTCGCGCCCAGTGGCGGCAGCGGCACCTCGTCGACGTGCAGGCTCTTGCGGGGATCCTTCTCCTCGGTGGGGATCCCGTCGAACATCGCGATCTCGGACTTGCGCACGACGGCGGCCCGCATCGTCTCCGGCAGCGGCAATCCGGCGATCGTCTCGCCGGAAGCCCCTTCAAGGATGGCCTCGTGAATGGTGTCCATCGACACTGACGTCAACCTCCCTGTTGCTGGTGGCCGCGGTTGGTGAGGACCCCGACCTTCCGGCGTCCATCGCCGGTTCCGAAAACCGTAGTCGCGCCCAGTCGGCGCGGAGAAACCGGCGGCGATCAGGGCAACTCGGGCCGGTCTCGGCCGCTCTCGGTGGGATCGGTACCGTCCTCGCGAACGATCTCGACCACCTCGATGTCGAGGATCTCGCCGTCGTGCTCACCCGGATCCTCGTCGCCCGACGCACCGCGCGCTGCGCGCCGGGACCCGGCCGCACCGCCTACGGTGCGTACCTGCCGGACCGCCGTCGGCGTGAGCAGCGTGCGCAGCACCCGCGCGACCACCGCCCGGGTCGGGCGCAGCAGGAAGGTGAAACCGATGACGTCGGTGACGAAACCGGGGGTGAGCAGCAGGGTGCCGCCCACCAGCACCAGCGCACCCTGCGCGACCTCGTCGCCCGGCCATCGCCCGTCGGTCAGGGCCTGGCGGAAGCGGCTCCACACGTGCCGGCTCTCCCGCCCGAGCAGCCACGCCCCGAGCAGGCTGTCGGCGATCAGCAGCCCCAGCGTCCACCATACCCCGATGACCTGGCCGACCTGGATGATGACGACCAGCTCGACCAGCGGAGCGACGATGAACAGCAGGACCAGGAGCAGACGCATGCCAGCAGGGTACGACCAGGCGCTGGCCCGTGTGCGCGATGCCCACCGGCTGCCCGACCGCGTCCGACTCGAGGGCCTCCACCCGCTCAAGCACGCGCTGCGCTTCGGCGCCCGGGTGGACGCGATCGTCACCCCCGACCCCGTCGCGCTCGACCTGCTGCTCGCCACGCTCGCGCCCGACGTGCGGCTGCCCGTGGCACCCACCGTGGTGGACACCGGCACCTTCCGCGCGCTGGCCCCACGGGAGCTGCCCGCCCCGGTGCTTGCCGCGGCGGTACGCCCGGCCACCGATGCCGGCACGGTGCTCGCCCGTCCCGGACGTATCGTGGTGCTCGACCGGCCCCGCCACCTGGGCAACCTCGGCGCCGTCGTCCGGGTCGCCGCGGCCGCCGGGGCCGGCGGCGTCCTGGTCGTGGGTGACGCCGACCCCTGGCACCCCACGGCGGTTCGGGCCGCCACGGGACTGGGCTTCGCGCTCGCACTGGGACGGGCCGACGAACTGCCCGACTGCTCGCCTCGTCCGGTCGTGGCGCTGGATGCCCCGGCGCCCGCCACGGCCGACAGCACTGATCCGGTGCCACCAGCCGGCCCGTTCCCACCAGCCGGCCCGTTCCCACCAGCC
>SLLJ01000414.1 GCA_007134165.1 Nitriliruptoraceae bacterium
AACCAGCGGCCACCCGAACGTCGGTAGCCGGCAGTCCTGCCAAGCAGTTCGAACCCCCCAGCGATGTAGCAGGTGCCACGGTGAGTCGCCGGGTCAACAAACGTCTCCACCGCGACGACCGGCTGGCCCCACGCCACCCGGTAGTCCTCAGACAGCCGCCGCAGCGCACGGGTCAACACGAACGACGCGAGGTTGGGATGGCGTCCTTCGGGCAGGACACAGAACCGCTGGTTGTTCGCGATGTGGGGCAGACGGCGGTACTGCTGCTCACGTGACCAGCCGATGTACTCATCGCGTGGTCTGCACGACAGTGCAGCACCTCCGAAACCGAGCAGTGCGAGCCACCGGCCGTCTTCGTCGGTAGCGACATACCGCATCGTGCGGCCAGCAAGACGGTAGCCGAGCCAATGATGCTCATCGAGGGATGCGTCGAACAGGTCACGCTCGTCAGCAACGATCGGGCGGACCTCAACACCACGCAGCAGCTCATCAGGCATACGACAGGTCTACCAGCCCTGCTGCCGAAAAGCCAGTCGGCCGGCATCAGCCCAGCTCACAGACCCCCACAACCGACTTTGCGGAGGCCCTGGGTAGCGACCTAGGGCGAGCAGCCCAGCGACCGTGGGGCACGGCCGTTGCTGGTCGGTAGTCCCTCCTGAACCGAGGACGCCGACCATCCGGAGTATCTGGGTGTCGGTTCGGTCGACGAAGGCGGGACCACGGGTGCGCCGCAGCCGGTCGATGAGCGCCGCAACCAGGCTCGCGTCCAGATCCTCTGGCGTCGCACCGGCGACGACGAACTCATCCTCGGTCGGCCGACCGCGACTCGCGAGCAGAACCTGGACCTCGTAGGTCGTGAGGCGACGGTCCCCGTCGTGCGTCCGGATGAAGCTGCCAGCACCCATACCGCGGGCCTCGATGAACGCTGGCTTTCATGTGCGAGGTAGTTCTTCCACCGCGGCTGCGACGATGCTGCGTCCCCCGAACTGAACGATCTCCATAGTCGGACGGATCGGCGGCTGGATGCGTTGGGGGGCCTGGCTTGCGAGGTCCGAAGCGAGTGCGGCTGCGTCGACCTCGACGGGACCGAAGCCGGTGGTCTCGTCTATGCCGAGCAGAAGAAGACCCCCAGCGGTGTTGGCGAACGCGCAAACGGACTCGATCTTGTTGGAGGGGAAGCCACCTTCCGCTCGTTTCGCCTCGACGTCTGCGAGATCGGTGCCGGCCTCCCTCATCCGGCCGACGGCATCGCTGACCACCTCCAGCATGGAAACCCCTGCAGTCACTAGGAAGGGACTTCGAAGGCTACTCGGAAGGGGAACTTCGAGGTTCCAAGTCGACTTCGGAGCCGTTAGCTACAGCACGGTCGAAGGGTTCAGGTCCTTGTCTCCGTGATGACAGGGGGTTCACGTGGCGCTTCGGACGTGATCGGGGTCGGGGCCGATCGTCACGCCGATGGGCTCATCGTCGTTCGTACTGCAATGAGCGCAGACCGTGTAGAGACAGCTGAGCGGCACGAGGATCTGGCCGTGTCCCGGCTGACGTTGCCGCCACAGGGGGAAGCCGTCAGGTAGGAACTGGTAGCCGCGGCAGGCGATCCCCACTGACCGCGCAAGGCCAAAGAAGTTGGTGGAGTAGCTGCGCCCCAACTCCGTGCCGATGTCTTGACGGTCCTCGAGCGGTGATGTCCACCGTTCGAGATGCTCCGGCGTGGCGAACAGATCGTTCTTCGATCGATTGCAGGACTCGTGGGCTACGACCAGGTTCTCGACGGCGTTGTTTGGGTGGCGGATGCAGGGGATCACGCGGTCGACGTCGAGTTCGTTCCTGTGGAGGGCTGGGCTGTCGGGTTCATGGAAGCAGCGTTCGCCCGGCAGGTGTAGGGCGCCACGGACGCTCCCACCTCTCGCCCTGCTACGACCTCGGGACCTGTCTCGGGTTCCAGCTCACCGACCCGCAGCGACGGGACCGCCTCGAGACCAAGGACCGCAACCGCACGGTGCGTGCCTGGTGCCTGGTTGGTCGTAGTCGAACGTTCGAGGGCCGGCCGGGTCTCGTGGACGTCGCACTGCAGGCCCTCGAGAGCGCGTCCGCACCTGCCCGTTCATTCCTCGTCGGGCGGCTCGGGCAGCTGGAGGATGACGACCTCCACGACATCGTTGAGGTCGTGCCTGAAGACCGGATGTCACGGTGGGCAGGTACGTTCGCTGTCGAGGCGGTCCGGATCAACCGGGACCGCCTTCTGGAGCGGCTCACGTGACCGCCTTGCAGATCACCGCGACGCGAGGGTCGGGACCACCGGCGACCGCGGGGCGTGAGCGTGCCTTCGCGGTTGTCTGGCAGCATCCGACCACTCGCATCTTCGCGCGGGTGGGACGTCTGGTGGTGCGGGACGGCACCTACGAGTTCCGCTACGACGATCGTGGGGCTGACGTCGAGGGCTTCGAGGCCTTCCTGGCCTTCCCGGACCTCCGGCGCACCTATCGCTCCGAGGAACTGTTCCCCTTCTTCCGCAACCGTGTCCTCTCGGCGCGCCGGCCGGACTACCCGGTCTACCTGGAGCGGCTTGGCCTGCAGGCGAGCGACCCGGTCGAGATCCTCGCGCGCAGCGGTGGCGGTCGAGCCACCGACACGGTCCATCTCGCGCCCGAGCCGGTCCTGACGCCTGACGGGTTCGTCGAGCTTCGGTTCCTCGCCTCCGGCGTCCGACACCTCGACCCCGACGGCACGCATCTGCGGGCGATCTCCGAGGGTGACGTGCTCGCGGTGCGTGACCGCGAAGACAACGAGGTCAACCCGTTGGCGTTGGTCCTCGACAGCGCTTCTGGAGCTCCCGTCGGCTGGGTTCCTGACTACCTGCTGGACACCGTCCGCGGGCTGCGGGAGTCCTACCGGATCGAGGTCGTTGCCGAGGTCGTCAACCCGCCCGATACCCCGGCGCACCTGCGGTTGCTCTGCCAGTTGCGCGCGTACCCGCGCCCGTAGGCGGACGGGCGGCACCGTCCTGTTGCTGCGTCGCAGCTCGGCGGTGTCGTCAGGTCGCGAGCACGGTTCGATGACGAACCGTCGCGACGGAGAAGCAGCTCATGACGTGCCAGGATGGCCGTTGTGACGGGACCGACTGGTGACCGGAACCGGAACATGGGCGCGATCGGTGGGGGTGTGGCATCAAGGGCTGAGACGTCGAGGGCTTCTCTCAGGGTCGCTGTCAGGCATACTTCTACTGCAAAGCGAATTGAGGTGGAAGTATGGGGACCGAACCCTTCTTGCTCTCGCTTGATGACTTCATCCGTCGGTATCCGGGTGAGTCTCAGACCGTCGAGTTCAAGCGGGGCCTGAGCCGGAACAAGGTGCAAGAGGCGGTGGTTGCGTTCTCGAACAGTCAAGGTGGCGTCGTCCTCATCGGTGTCGGCGACGACGGTGAGATCATTGGGCACACGCTCACGGAGTCCGCGATCCAAGACATCCACAAGCTGTGCGGGGCCGCGTACAGCGTTGGCCGCTACGACACGTCCTCAGTTCTCGTAGACGACATCCCTGTGACGGTGCTTCGCGTGGAATCGGGCCAGGGCGAGTTGTCTCAGACCTCCGATGGTCGGCCGCTCGTGCGGCGGGGCAAGATGAATGTTGCGCTCACCGGATCGGAGCTTGCTGCGCTCGCCGCGGAGAGATCCCGAACCAGATATGAGGACGGAGCAACCGAAGCAGCTACTGATCTCGCGGACGAGCACCTGGTAGAGATCGTCTCTCGCGAGCTGGGGTGGAGCGATAGGGAACGGGATCTGGGGGAGTCCTGGTTCGCCGATCGAGGCGTCCTCACCGTGCTTGGCTGCCTCGTGCTGTCCGTCGAACCTCACACGTGGCTCGGTAAGGCCTACGTCGAGGTGTTTCGCTACCCCGACGAGTCGACGGAGTACGACCGTCGAGAGCGTTTCGATGGCCCCGTTGCAGGTCAGATCGAGCAGGCCACCGAGTTCATCAACGATGAGCTCGGGTTCGCGATGGCGTTCGTCGGCGTCCGCCGGGTGGAGGTCCCGAAGCTGCCTCCGAAGGTGCTTCGCGAGGCGATCACCAACGCAGTTGGGCATCGCGACTATCAGCGCAACGGCACCGCTGTCGTCGTCGAGCTCAGACCGGATCGGGTGGTCGTCCGGTCTCCCGGGAGTCTCGTCTCTCCGGTCACGGTAGAGAACATCCGAGAACAACAGGCTTCGCGTAATCCGCGGCTCATGAGGGTCCTAAGGGCGCTTCGGATCGCTGACGACGCGGGCCGGGGGGTCGACACGATGATCGATGAGATGCGCGCTGCCCTTCTTGACCCGCCGACTTTCGAGGATCTCGGGAACTCCGTCGTCGTGACGCTGCCCCTTGGCGGCACGGTCACGGTCGAGGAACGAGCGCTCATTCACGAGCTGGAGGGCTCCGGAACGCTGAGAGCTGACGAGCGACGTCTTCTCATCCCGCTGCTTCGAGGTGAAGAGCTGGACAACGCAACCGTGCGCCGGCTTCTTGGGATCGAGTCGCACCAGGCGACCAGAGCGCTGCAACGACTCGCGGAGTCCGGCCTGGTATCCAAGGCTGGACGAACCAGTGCCGCCACCTACCGTCCGAGTTCGGATCTGCGGGAGCGGCTTCACGGGAACGCTCTTGAGGACCATGAACGGCGAGTACTGCGTCTCGCGCGGGATGCCGGCAGCGACGGGATCCGGAATGCTGATGTCCGATCGCTGCTCGGCGTCGAGCGCGAAGCAGCCCGATCGCTTCTGACCGCACTTGTGGACCGAGGGTTGCTGCGCCGCGAAGGGCAGCGTCGAGCGACGCGCTACTTCCACCGAGCTGAGAAGGCGTAGAGGGGTCAGTGTCGAGCGACGCGCTACCTTCGATCGCAGGTTGACAGCACGGTCCGACCGCGGACCCTCCAGACCAAGGAACCGCTCATGACGTGCCAGAACAGCCGTTGTGACGGAACCGACACCTACGGGCACCCAAGTCCCCCCTCGCCCACCACCACATCGCAGCCGGGTCCAGCACCGCACAGAAAGCAGATTCGCCCGAGCGCCCCCGCCCACCGCGGGGGCGTTTCGCATGCCCGTGACAACGGATTGACAACATTCGGCTCGCGGGCGTGTTGTCACCCGCCGCTTCGAGCCCTCGTGGCAACGCCGTGACAACATCGCGGGCCGCTCCTTCCGCGCCTATCCGGCAGAGCGGAAGCGTTCCCAGCGCTGCTCGAGCTCATCCGCGCCCGGCCGGTCGGCGCGGCGGGACGGGATGACCCGCAGCTTCTTGTCGCGGAACCTCCTGAGCGCCGCCGTCGATCGGCGGTCACAGAAGAAGTCCCCCACGACCGTCGCGATTGTGACAGCGATGCTCCTGGCGCACGCTCGCCTCACGCCAGGTGCACGCTGGCCGGGTCGTGTCACGAGCCGGCTGATCATGCTGGTCGTGTCAGAGGTCGTGTCGGACCTCGTCTCAGCGGTCGTTCCAGGGCCGGGGAGCGCACGTTGCGGGGAAACGGGCTCTGCAGGCCGCTCATCGATGCTAGAGATGGGCGGTAGCCCAGCACCTCACTCGCTGACGTGTTCGATGGCGGTCAGAAGCGCGGACTCATCGGTCTGGCCGATGCTCCAGGCTGTGATGCGACCCTCCCGGTCCAGGATGGAGGTCGCGGGGATCGCGCATTGGCTCGTGTCGGACTGCTCGTTGCTGAGCGTGTCGTTCAGGCTCCGGAGGTGGCGGCCCTCCAGATCGAGGAGGACGGGGTCGTCGATGTTTTACGTCTGCACGTACCGGGCCGCGTCATCGGTCTGCCTATGGAGCGCGACCGCGACGAACGTGATGTCGGATGCGCCGTCGCTTGCCCGCCCGATGTCTGCCTGTTGCGCTTGGAAGGGACCGCACCAGTCCGCCCAGAAGGTCAGCACGGCCACCTCGCCACGGATCGACGCCAGGTCGAAGGAGTCCTGGCCAGCGCTTCCAGATCCGGTTCAGGCGCGGCAGGGCGGGCGTCCGGTTCAAGGCAGGTCCACGCCGCGGCGATCAGTTCGCCGCCGTCGTCGCCCGCGCTCCTGTAGCTGTCCATGATCGAGTGGTCGTGGCGCGGGGCCGGTGAGCTCGTCGAGGAGTTGGGGCAGGGTCGTCTCGTCCAGCCGGTTGGTCATGAGCGGATCTGCTCGGGGTCGAGCAACTGGTCGCGGAGTCGGGTCATCGCCTTGTTGGTATGTGACTTGACGGTGCCTTGAACGCAGCCCATCTCGGTGGAGGCCTGTGCGACGTCGAGGCCGACGAAGAAGCGCAGCGCGATGACCGTGCGCTGTCGCGGAGGCAGCGAAGCGACGGCCTCCCGGACCGCCAGGGAGACGGCGGGCTCCTCGATCCGTGCTGTCGGCTCGTCGTGCCGTGGGTTGGCACGCCACTCCGCGCGTCGCCGGCGGTAGCGAGAGACGGCGAGGTTGAGCGCGACTCGGCGTAGCCAGGCGCGACGGTTGTCCATGACACGGACCCGCGGCCAGTTCGCGCAGGCGTGTTCCAGCGCCTCCTGGGCGAGCTCCTCCGCGACGTGCCGGTCACCGGTCACGAGGGTCAGCACGCCGGTGAGCTGCGCGTGCTCGGCCTCACAGAAGGCCGCGAGCTGCTCGTCCACCCGCCGTGCCTGTCCCGTCGTGTCCGCATCCCGACTCCTGGCCTGGCCTTGGTCCGTGCCCGCCCCAGTGGAACGCACTCAACCGGGTTCAGGTTCACCTCCGACCTGGAGCTGTTGCAGCTCGTCCTGTTGTCACCGTCGTCACAGGTTGGGAGGCGATCGGAGACACACCAATGCATCATCTGATCCAGCCGGCTCGGCGACCCATGTGGCAGCGACGCCGACGATTCCCAGAGCCACGTCGGGCAACTGAACCACCTCGGACCGTTAGTTCGGTTTCCTGGCGAAACTGAACCAAGGGATTGGGGTGGTTCAGGATGCGCGGACGCTACGAACGACGGACGTGGCATTACGACCCGACCCTGTATGCGCCCGCCCAATTCCGGCGGGCCTGCAACTACGACACATTCCTGCCGGACCCCCTGGTGGGCTTCGAACCGAGAATTACCGCATCGACCGTGGGTGTCGTCTCCGACGCCGAGCGTCGCCTGCAGCGCCTCGGTGCCGGATCGGCTGCAGCCCCGGGGCCCCTAGCCCGACTCCTGCTGCGGACCGAGTCGATCGCGTCATCGAAGATCGAGGGCCTGCAGGCCGATGTTCGTGATCTCGCCCGGGGTGAAGCCCGAGCCCATACCGGCGGCAAGCTCGATCCGACCACCGCCGAGGTGCTGGCCAACATCGACGCGATGGAGCTCGCGATCGATGAAGCCACCAGCGCCGAGCGGTTCGGCCCCGACCAGATCGTGGCGATCCACCGGCAGCTGATGGCCGCCGCGCCCAACGCCCGCGTCGCGGGACGGATCCGGACCATGCAGAACTGGATCGGCGGCAACGACCACAACCCGTGCGGTGCCGACTTCGTGCCGCCGCCCCCGAGCAGGTCGAACCGCTACTCGCCGACCTGTGCGACGCGATGGTGGACGAGTCGCTGCCGCCGCTCGTCCAGACCGCGTTGATGCATGCGCAGTTCGAGACCATCCACCCGTTCGACGACGGCAACGGCCGGACCGGCCGAACCCTGATCCACGTCGTGCTGCGGCGGCGCGGGCTCGCTGAGGTGTTTGTCCCACCCATCAGCGTCGTGTTCGCGCGTGACCGTGATCGCTACATCGCCGGGCTGACCGCGTACCGCAACGGCGAGGTCGATCACTGGATCGAGACGTTCGCGACCGCCACCGTCCAGGCGACCGACGTCGCCGCCTCCTACCTCGACGAGGTCGCCCAGCTCACCGAACGGTGGCGAGCCATGCTGCGGGCCGCGTCCGACCCGCGAGCGGACGCCGCGGCCTGGGCGATCATCGACCTGCTCCCCGCCCACCCGGTCATCAACGCGGCCATCGCCGGTGCGGTCACCGGACGCGCCAAGGCCGCCGTCCACAACGCGATGGGCCAGCTCGCCGACGCCGGTGTGCTCGCGCCCGTCGCCGGCGGACGGCGCAACCGCTGGTGGGAAGCCGCCGGACTCCTCGACCTGATCGCTGACCTCGAAGTCGGTGACCTACGGCCGTGAACCCGCCCCGCTCGAGATCGTGACGACGCGAAGAGCCTCTCTCAAGGCCCTTCGTCCAGGACAGGGTGTTGGAGGCCACAACGCAACGAGTCCGCCATCCAGTACCACTTCGGAACACGCGAAGAGCCGATGTACGCCCTGAGCGAACGTGACCGGGCACGGGAGATGCAGGAGCGGCAGGCCCGTCTCGACGCCATCAGCGGAGACGCGGACCTCCGGACCGCGGTCACCGCCCTCATGCTCCCCTCCTGGGCAAGTCTCGCCGAGCAACGGGGAAGACGCCGGCGGATGATCATCGCCGACGTGGTGCGCGGCATCAGCGACGACCAACTCGCCGACCCTCGCCCTCCCGGCCTCGCCCGCACGCTCCGGCTCACCGAGACGGCAATGCCGCCGATGCCCCGGCGCCGGATCCTTCGAGAAGGACCTCCTCGAGATGCTGCACAGCCTGTTCACCGCGCCGCGTCCGTGACCACCCTCGTGGTGCTACTGGATCGCGTGGGTTCCGCCGTCCACGTGCAGGATCTCGCCGGTGATCGCGCGCGCCAGGTCCGACAACAGGAAGCACACGGCGTCGGCGACGGGGCGTGCGTCGTCCGGGTTCCACGGGAGCGCCGAGCGTCGCTCCCAGGCCTCGAGGAGCACCTTGAAGTCGGGGATGCCGCCGGCTGCCCGCGTGCGCAGTGGGCCGGCGGCGACGAGGTTCGTGCGCACGCCGCGGGGGCCGAGGTCCCGGGCGAGGTACTGGTTCAGTGACCGCAGGGCGGCCTTGCAGGGTCCCATCCAGTTGTAGACCGGCCATGCGCGGCTCGGATCGAAGTCGAGGCCCACCAGGCTGGCACCGCGGTCTGCAGCGAGGTCCGCGACCACCTGCGCCAGCCCGGCGTAGCTGTGCGTGCTGGTGCGAAGCGCCAGTTCGACCGCCGACGACGGGACGCCGACGATGCCCTGCAGGGCGGCAGCGGGCGCGAACGCGATCGCGTGCAGCGCACCGTCGAGGTGGCCGAACAGTGCACGAAGATCGTCCTGGAGCGCGGTGAGCTGCTCCGGGTCGGTCGCGTCGACCGCGACGATCGCTGCCGGCGGACGGGGCAGTGTCGCTGAGAGCTGTTCGACCGCGTCGAGATCGCGGGGGAACACGCCCAGCGCGATCTCGGCCCCGGCCTCCTGCGCCCGCTCTGCGACGGCGAACGCGATGCTGTCGGGCCGCGCGACGCCGGTGATGAGCAAGCGCTTGCCGGCGAGCAGGCCCGTCACCGGGTCCGTGTGGTCGCTGTCCATGGCGCTTGTCTCCCGCCAGCATCAGATCGGAGCGGGACGCTAACGGCGCGGACAAACGAAAGCAAATTCGCGAATAGTACCTCAGGTCATTGGGCGCCGACCAGCGCCACCACGCGTTCCCGATCGGCCCGCACCATCCCGGCGACGTCGGTCGAGAGGCGGCGGCCGGTACGGCGGCGGTGGCGCAGCCCGGTCCAAGCCAGGGCGGTGCGCTCGGCGACCACCAGGGCAGCCCAGCCCCACAGCGGGAGCACCAGCAGCCACATCAGCCCGTCGCCAGCAGTCGTCGCCGCGAGCGGGATCCCGGCCGGTAGACCTCGGCGTCCGACAACCCGACCGCATCGAGCGCTGCCCGGTAGGCCTCGACGGCGGCGACAAGGGCGGCCCGGTCCGGCGCGGGGCGACGGCCGAGCTCGGCGGTCAGCGCACGCACAGCCGCATGGTCGGCGTCACTGGCCGTGGCCGGGTCCCGCCCGCTGGCTTCCAGCCGTGTGCCGAGGTCGAGCGGCTCGCCGACGTCGACGAACACCCGCTGCCGCAGCGCGGCCCGGTTCTGGTAGTGGATGCCGACCGCGACCAGCTGCGGTCCAGCAGCCCCGGCGGCCCGGGCCCCGAGTGCGATGCGTGCCGCCCCCGGTCCGCAAGGGCGAGACCGCCGCCCCTTCGGTAGCCACGCCCTCGGGGAAGATGACGAGCGCGTCGCCGGCGACCAGCGCGTCGTGGCTGGCGGCGAACATGGCGGTGTTGGCCGCGCCGCCACCGTCCTGGGTCCGCCGGACGGGGATGGCGGCCACCAGGCGCAGCAGCGAGCGGAGCACCGGCACACGGAACAGCCCGTCCGCGGCGAGGAAGCGCGGCTGGCGCTCCAGGGCGTCCAGTAGCACGATCGGGTCGGAGAACGCCCCGAAGTGGCTGGCGCACCACAGCTGCGGTCCGCGGCTTGCCACGCTCGCCGTCAGGACGATCTCGACGGAGCGGAACCGTCCACGGGCGGCCATCCGGGCCAGTTGCTGCACGACGCGCGCCGAGCGCCGGGGTCAGGACGAAGGCGGCCGCCCAGCCGAGCTTGGCGCGCAGCCGCAGGTCGCGACGACGGACCAGCTCGACCAGGTCGAGGGCCCAAACGGCCAGGACCGTGAGCACGGCCGTCGCGAGCAGCACGGCGCTGACGGCGGTCGAGGCGTCGCTCACGTCGGCCCCTGCACGTCCTGCGACGAGGACCCCGTCGTTACGTGGGCGACGTGCGGGAGCACCTGGGTCCACTCGGCCCAGGCGGTGCCGGCCACGGCGGCCAGGACGTGCCAGAGTCCGTGCCACTGCCACCTCGACGTCGGCCGGCAGGTCGACGTCGACGTACGCCCGAGGGCGTAGGCGATCGGCGCGACGAGCCCGGCGGTCAGCGCGACGGCGGCCGGACCTCGCGGTCGCCGATCGCGGCCCGGCCCGCGCGGTGCGTCGAGCCGAGGAGCCCGGTGGGCGAGGGCCCGCTCGGCCTCACCGAGGACGGTCGCGACCGCGAGCAGGTTGATCGACCAGTCGTGGGCGCGCTCGGCAGGTGTTCCCCCCAGCCCGTGGTAGGCGACCGAGCCCAGGCCGGCGGCGGCGAGCAGCCCCCCGTACCCGAGCGGGCGCCACCGCCGCGCCGGGTCGACGGCGCGCGCCCGGCGCATCACCCACAGGCCACCGACGACCAGGGCCACCGAGGTTGCGGTGT
>SLLJ01000089.1 GCA_007134165.1 Nitriliruptoraceae bacterium
ACCGCCGGCAGCAGATGGTCCTCGGTCGTGCCCGGGTAGGTGGTGGACTCCAGCGACACGAGCATGCCCGGCCGGGCGACGCGCTGCACGGTGGCGGCCGCCGCCTCGATGAAGGTCATGTCGGGCTGACGGTTGCGTCCGAGCGGCGAGGGCACCGCGATGAACAGCGCGTCGGCCTGCGCGAGGTCGGCCTCGTCGCTGGTGAACTGCGCTCCGCCGGCCAGCGCAGCGGCCAGCACCTGGTCGCTGACGTCCTCGACGTGGCTCGAGCCGGCATTCAGGGCGTCGACCTTGGACGCGGCGACGTCGAAACCGATGACCCGGAGACCTCGGGAGGCCGCAGTGACCGCCAGCGGCAGTCCGACGTAGCCCAGGCCGATGACGCCGGCGGTCCATGACTGGTCACGGAAGGCGGCCGCGCGAGGGTGCATGGGAGGGCTCCGGTGAGACGTGCAGCGGACGGACCCCGCCAGCGTAGTCGGCCCGCCTCAACCGGCCTGCGCCTTCATGGCCTTGCGGTAGGCGGTGAGGATCGGCTGCGGTTCGCCGTCGTCGATGATGCGACCATGGTCCATCCACAGGCAGCGCGTGCAGGTGTCGCGCACGGTGCTCAGGCTGTGGCTGACCAGGAACACGGTGCCGGCCCGCTGGCGCAGTTCGGCGATGCGCTGCTGGCTGCGGGCCTTGAACACCTCGTCGCCGACCGAGAGCGCCTCGTCGATGAGCAGGATGTCGGGTTCGACCGCGGTGGCGATCGCGAAGTACAGCCGGGCGCGCATCCCCGAGGAGTAGGTCCGCAGCGGCAGGTCGATGAAGTCCTCGAGGTCGGTGAAGGCCACGATCTCGGGGACCAGCGCCTCGATCTGGTCGTAGCTGAGTCCCAGGGCCAGCCCACCGAGCAGGATGTTGCGCCGTCCGGAGATGCCCGGCTGCAGAGCGGCCGACACCCCCAGCAGCGAGGGCTGGGAGCGGGCGTAGACCGCCCCGCGGGTCGGCGGCAGCAGCCCGGCGATGGCCTGCAGCAGCGTGGACTTGCCCGAGCCGTTGTGCCCGACCAGTCCGACCGCCTCGCCCTCGTAGGCGGTGAACGAGACCTCCTTGACCGCCTCGATGGCCCGGAACGCCGGCCGCCGACCACGGCGTGCGACCAGCTCGCGCAGCTGCGGGCGGCGGTCCTCGTGCACCCGGTAGGTGACATCGAGGTCGTCGATGAGCACGGTCGCGGCGGCGTCGACGTCCACGCCGGCGGTCAGCGTCGGAGCGGGCGCCTCAGCCACGTCCGTACTCCTTCTCCCCGGCGCGGAAGAACACCAGCCCACCCAGCGCGAGCAGGCCGGCCCACAGCACCGCGGCCAGCCAAACCTCGCCGATGTGCGGGTGCTGCTGACCGGTCAGCAGGTACTCCCGGGGCAGGGTCAGGAAGGTGTAGAACGGGTTGAGGGGGAGCAGCCGCAGCAGCCGGGGATCGTCGACGTAGGCCTCGAAGGCGTAGAGCACGCCGGAGAGGTAGAAGGCGAGGCGGAACACGAAGGGCAGGACGTTGAGCATGTCGCGGTAGCGGTCCACCAGCCGGGCGGCGATCAGCGCACCGCCGAGGTTGAACACCACCTGCAGGGCGAAGGCGACCAGGACCAGCAGCCAGGCCGGAGTGATGGGCTCGCCGGTGATCACCACCAGCGCGATCATCACCACCGCCGCCGACACGTAGGCCATCGCCTCACGCACCACGGTGGCCACCGGCAGCAGGGCGCGGGGGAAGAGCAACGAACGGATCAGCCCCTGGTTGTTCACGATCGTGCTGCCCGCCCCCACGATGGACTTCTGCGAGAAGTGGAACGTGAACACGCCGATGGCCAGGAAGGCCAGGAAGTTGTCGACCCCCCGGGTGACCTGCAGGATCAGCCCGAAGACCAGGAAGTAGACGCTGATCATGAGGATCGGGTTGAGCAGGTGCCACAGGTTTCCCAGCGCCGTGTCCAGGTGCTGGGAGCGCAGCTCACCCAGTGCGGTCTGCCAGGCGAAGCCGCGTCGTGCCCACAGCGAGCGCACGTAGGCGGGCAGCGTCGGGGTGCCGCCGAGCCGGACGAGCGTGGGCGCGGGCTGGTCGGTGGAGGTCCTGGGCACGGCGGGATCGGCTCGCGATGGCGGCAAGGTGCGGATCGCGGCAGCATACTCTGGCCGGGGACATCGACCCCACCGACCACCGGGAGCAGCGCCGTGTCAGCAGGGCTCCCGGACCCGGGTGAGCACACCGAGGCCGCGCGGCTTCGCTACGAGCTGGCCCGACTGCGTGACCGCCGTCCGGTCCGTACCGCGCTGGCGCTGACCGAGGTGCGCCGCGCCGGGGCCCGCGCGGCCCTGCAGGCCCTGCGGGGTCGTGCCCCCCGGCTGGACGTGCCCGGACCGGCCCACGTCCCGCTCAGCCCGCCCTACCCCCACCTGCGGGTGGTGTGCACGGGACCGGGGCGCCTGCTGGCCGGAACCGCCACCTACGAGCGGGCCACGCCGGCCACCGCCGAACTGCTGCTGGACCGTGACCGTCCGGATCTGGTCCTGGTGGACGCCACCGGCGGCTGGTCGGGGTCGCAGCTGGCGGACCTGCGGGTCGCCGCCGCCCGACGCGACGTCCCGGTGGCGACCCTCGGCCCCGAGGCGGCGGCCACGCTGCCCGACGCCGACCTGCGGGTGGCCGGTGCCCAGCCGGTGGCCGGTGCGGGGCTCGAACTCGGCCCTCGTGTCGACGTGCGCCGCTGGACACCGGCTGGGCTGTCGGCGGCACCGGCGGGGCGCCGCGACGCCCTGGCCGGGCTGGACCCAGCCGCCGCCCGACGCG
>SLLJ01000157.1 GCA_007134165.1 Nitriliruptoraceae bacterium
CGGGCGATGCGTGGCTGTCGGCGGGTGGTGCGTGGCTGTCGGCGGGCGATGCGTGGCCGCAGCTGGTGGTGCGTGGCTGTCGGCGGGCGATGCGTGGCCGCAGCTGGTGGTGCGTGGCCGTCGGCGGGTGGTGCGCGCCCGCAGCGGGTTCGGAACTTGCGTGGGCGCGAGTTTCTGGGGGTCGATCGGCCGCAGCGGGTTCGGAACTTGCGTGGGCGCGAGTTTCTGGGGGTCGATCGGCCGCAGCGGGCTCGCAACCCGCGTCAGCGCGAGTTTGCGGCACGTCGGCGGGCGGCGCGCGGCCGCGCCGGCAGCCCAACGCGGCGACCGACCGTCCCGGGCCGGGCCACCGCCCGGCGGTAGGCTCGGGTCCAGGACCGCTGTCGGCGTCGTGAGGAGACCTGGATCGTGTGCGGCATCATCGGGATCACCGGCCGCGAAGATGCGGTCGAGGGCATCATCCGGGGCCTGACCCGCCTGGAGTACCGTGGCTACGACTCGGCGGGCGTGGTCACCAACAACGGCCGTGACCTGCGCACGATCAAACGCGCCGGCAAGCTCGAGGTCCTGCGTCGCGCGCTGGACGAGCAGCCGCTGGCGGCCAGCACCGGCATCGGGCACACCCGCTGGGCCACCCACGGCGAGCCCAACGACCGCAACGCCCACCCGCACGTCGATCCGTCGGGCCGGGTCGCCGTGGTGCACAACGGCATCATCGAGAACTACCAGCTGCTCAAGGCCGGGCTCGGTGACGCCAGGTTCGCCTCCGACACCGACTCCGAGGTCGCGGCCCACCTCGCCGCCCGCGAGCTCGCGGCACTCGACGAGCCCGACCTGCTGACCGCGGTGCGCCGGGTGGTCAGCCAGCTCGAGGGCGCCTACTCGCTGTGCTTCGTCGCGCTCGACGAGCCCGACACGATCGTGGTCGCCAAACACGAGGCCCCCCTGATCGTGGCCCACGCCGACGGGGTCGGCTACTGCGCATCGGACGTGGCCGCACTCATCGAGCACACCCGGCAGGTCGCCGCCCTGCTCGACGGACAGATCGCCCGCATCACTCCCGAGGGCTTCGAGGTGGTGGACGTCGACGGTGCCCCCGTCGAGCCCCATCGCTACACCGTCGACTGGGACCTCGACGCCGCCGAGAAGCAGGGCTACGACCACTTCATGCTCAAGGAGATCCACGAACAGCCCCAGGCCGTCGCCGACACCCTGCTTGACCGGCTCAACGCCCCGCCGGGCGGTGGGGTGCCCCGGTTGCACCTCGACGAACTGCGGCTCGACGAGGGGGAACTGCGCCGCATCGACAAGGTGTTCATCCTGGCCTGCGGCACCTCGCTGCACGCGGGCATGGTCGGCAAGCTCGCGATCGAGCACTGGGCGGGGATCCCGGTCGACGTCGAGGTGGCCAGCGAGTTCCGCTACCGCGACCCGATCGTGGACCCCCACACGCTGGTGATCGCGATCAGCCAGTCGGGGGAGACCATCGACACGATCGCGGCCGCCTCGCACGCCCGCGACCAGCGTGCGCCGGTGATCAGCCTGGTCAACGTGGTCGGATCGACCCTGGCGCGGCAGGCCGACGGGGTGCTCTACACCCATGCCGGCCCCGAGGTCGCGGTCGCTTCCACCAAGGCGTTCACGACCCAGATCGTGGGCTGTCTGCTGCTCGGGTTGTACCTCGCCCAGGTCCGTGGGCGGATGTACGCCACCGAGGTGAGCGACATCCTGGCCCGGCTCGGCCAGGTGCCAGCCGCGCTCGAGCAGGTGCTCGACCTCGACGGTGAGGTGCGTGAGCTCGCCGAGCGTTACCACGACAGCCCCTACACGATGTTCATCGGCCGGCACGCCGGGCTGCCGATCGCGATGGAGGGCGCGCTCAAGCTCAAGGAGATCAGCTACCTGCACGCCGAGGCGTTCCCGGCTGGTGAGATGAAACACGGGCCGATCGCCCTGATCGAGCCGGGGTCGCTGGTGGTCGCCCTGGCGCCGGCTGGACACGTGTTCACCAAGATGGTCTCCAACATTCAGGAGGTCAAAGCCCGTGGCGCCGCGGTGCTCGCGATCGGCAGCCAGGGGTCGGTCGTGGCCCTCAAGGAACACGCCGACCACGTGCTGACGCTCCCCGAGCCGCCCCACGAGCTGGCCGGGCCGGTGCTGTCGGTCGTGCCGCTGCAGCTGTTCAGCTACCACGTCGCGACCCGGCGTGGCGAGGACGTGGACCAGCCCCGCAACCTGGCCAAGACCGTCACGGTGGAGTGAGCCCGATGTCCGAGTCCCCTCCGCCCGCGGCGCTGCCCCTGCTGGATGCCGAGGCGGCTCGTGCCGGGGATGCTGCGGCGGTGGCGGCCGGCGACACCTGGAACGGGCTGATGGAGCGGGCCGCCGGCCACCTTGCCCGCGCGGTCGTCGGGCAGGCTGGGCGCGGCTACGGGCTGAAGGTCGCGATCGTGGTCGGACGCGGCAACAACGGCGGCGACGGCTGGGCGCTGGCCCGTCGGCTCGCCGACGACCACGGCGCGCTGGCCTGGGTGGTGGCGCCGGAGGGCCTCGAGACCCCCGGGTCCGACGAGGCGGTGGCCAACCGGGCACGCTGGCTGCGGCGCGGGGGTCGGAGCTCGGGGCCGACGGACACGGCACGGCGCTGGCTGGCGGCGCTGGAGGCGGCGCTTCACTGGTGCGACCTCGCGGTCGACGCGATGCTCGGCACCGGAGTGCGTGGCGCGCCGCGCGGAGCGCTGGGTGAGGCGGCCCGCTGCCTGCTGCGGGCACACGGACGCGGGGTGCCGATCGTGGCCTGCGACGTGCCCTCCGGGGTGTCGTC
>SLLJ01000354.1 GCA_007134165.1 Nitriliruptoraceae bacterium
CTGGGCCGATGCGACCATGGACCCTACGCACGACCGGCTGGATCGGGGAGGATCGACGACGCCGCTCATGAGGCGCAGGCCACCGGGGGGAGACGACCACCATGCCACCGACCACGAACGCACGAGCACCCCAGACCGCTGATCGCCCTGCAGCCGCCCCGATGCACCGACCGACGGTGCGACGGCTCGGTGAGGACGACATCCCGGCCGCCGCTGCCCTGCTCGCACGGGGATTCGCCGAAGAACCCGGCAACCGCGCGATGTTCCCCGACCCGGAACTGCGCGAGCGGCTCGCCGTGCTGGTCTTCACCCACCAACTGCACGCGACGGTGCCCTACGCAACGGCGTTCGGCGCACTCCTCGACGGCCAGCTCGGAGGCGCCGCCATCTGGCACGCACCGAAGATGACCCCGATCTCGGTCCGCGGGCAGTTCGAGCTGCTCGCAGGACTGGCCCGTCAGGCGCCGCAGTTGGTCCGCGGGCTGCCCGACCTCGGCGCTGTCGTGCTGCGCCACGCAGCGGCGGTCCCCCGGGTCGTCTCCGGCCGTCACCGTGCGGTGACCACGGCCTCGGCTGGCCCCACCTGGCATCTGGCGTTCCTGGCCACCGACCCGCAGCTTCGCGGCCGGGGCCTGGCCCGCTGCCTGCTCGACCACGTGCTCGACCGCTGCGATGAGGACGGGCTGGCCGCGTGGCTCGAGACCACGGACCCGGTCAACCCGCCACTGTACGAGCGGTTCGGGTTCCGCACCGTCGGCCACATCGAGCGTGCCGGCTGGATCCCCGGACTCTGGGTCATGCGCCGCGAACCGGTCGCTGGGCCCGAGGCCCGGCGGTGAGCAGATCGCACCAACGGCGGTGAGCACCCTCGACCAACGTCGGTGACCGCGGGCTCTGGCGCAACCGTGAGGGTTCGTTCACGCTGGAAGGTGTTCGCGGAACGTGCGTCGACGACCCACAGGATCCGCCATGGGCACCCGGGTTCCCGCCGTGAAGTTCGCGGCCACGACCAAGCGGTTCGGTGACACCCTCGCGCTCGACCGGCTGTCGCTCGAGGTGCACGAGGGCGAGGTCGTGGGGCTGCTCGGACCCAACGGTGCGGGCAAGACCACGACCCTGAGGCTGCTGCTCGGGCTGATCAGCCCCACCGAGGGTCATGCCGAGGTGTTCGGGATCGATGCGTGGCACCACCCCGTCCGGGCGCACCGGTGCCTCGCCTTCGTCCCCGGCGAGTTCTCGGTGTGGCCACAGCTGACCGGGGGCCAGATCCTCGACCTGCTCGGCACCGTGTCGGGCGGCTACGACCCGGCCCGACGCGACGAACTCATCGAACGCTTCGCCTTCGATCCGTCCAAGAAGGGCCGTTCCTCCTCCAAAGGCAACCGGCAGAAGATCGCCGTGATCGCCGCGCTGATGACCCGCGCGCCGCTGCTGGTGATGGACGAGCCGTCCGCGGGGCTCGATCCGCTGATGGAGTCGACCTTCCAGAGCTGCCTGCGGGAAGCCACGGCCGCCGGGCAGACGATCCTGCTCTCCAGCCACATCCTCTCGGAGGTGGAGGCCGTGTGCGAACGCGTTGCGGTCCTGCGCGAGGGAGTCCTGGTCGAACAGGGCACCCTCGAGCAGCTGCGACACCTGCACGCCAGCACCGTCGAGGCCACGTTCGTGGGTCCGCCTCCCGACCTCGACGACGTTCCCGGGGTGAAGGACGTCCGGATCGGTGACGGGATGCTTCGACTGCAGGTGTCCGGATCGACCGATCCGCTGCTCAAGGCCCTGGCCCGTGCCGAGGTGCCCTCGATCCAGGTCCGCGAACCCAGCCTGGAGGAACTGTTCCACGCCTTCTACGACGACTCGAACACGCAAGCGCGGCGCACCAGCTGACTCTGGGGTGCCGAACGGAGCCGACCATGGCGACCAGGACCTGCGAGGATTCGCCGGCTGGGGTCGCAGCCTGCTCACCGGTCGCGGTGTGGTGGCAGGCCTACCGCCACCACCTGAGGCTGCTCGGCCCGGCGTCGATCGCCTGGATCGCTGGTCTGGCTGGCATCACGTGGGGAGTCGCCGCGACCTTCGACCTGCGGCACGGCAGCGAGGAGGAGCTCGCCGCGCTGGGCGAGATGGAGGGCATCCCGGCCTTCGAGGCCCTCGTCGGACGCTACGTCGAGCCGGCGACCGTCGAAGGCCTCACCCTGTCGCGGTGGGGATGGTTCGGCATCCTTGCGGCCGTGTGGGGGATGCTGGCCGGCGCCCGGCTGCTGCGCGGCGCGGAGGAGGCCGGCCACCTCGAACCGCTGCGGGCCGGCACCATCGGCCCACGCGGACTGCTGACCGCAGCGCTTGCCGCGCTGTTCACGACCCACCTCGCCTTCCTGGTCGCGATCGGGGTGGGGCACACCGCCGGGGGTCTGGATGCGGCGACCGCCTGGGCGACGGGTGCCGCGATGTCGCTGCTCACCGCCTGTTTCGCCACCGCCTCGGCGCTGACCTCCCAGCTCGCGACCTCACGGCGACGGGCCGTGGGCATCGTCGGGTTCTTCCTCGCCGCCAGCCTCGGGGTCCGGGTCCTGGCCGCCGGCAGCGCCACGCCGGAGTGGCTGTGGTGGGCCACGCCCTTCGGGTGGATCGGCTTCCTGCACGCCTCGGACCAGGCCCGGGGCCGGGTGTTCCTGTCGCTGGGTCTGCTGTTCGCGGTCCTGCTCGTGGCCTGCCTGGCCACCGCACGGCGTGACCTGCACGGCGGAGTCGTCAGCGCCGCCGACGTCGAGGTGGCAGCTCGCCAGGCGCGTCCCATCGGCGGCCAGCTGGGGCTGGCCGTGC
>SLLJ01000470.1 GCA_007134165.1 Nitriliruptoraceae bacterium
CCCTGACGCCGCCCCTGACGTGCCGTGGCTGCAGGCCGCCGGCGACGTGGCGCTGGTGCCGTCGGTGGCCGTCGACCCGGCGGCGACCCGGGCGGTGCTCGACGTGCTGCGCGGTGTGCTTGCCGGGCAGGCAGCGAGCGGACAGGTGTGGGTGCGGCGCGCCGACGAAGCGCTGCGTGCCACGGCTGCCACGGCCGGGTTCCGGATCGTGCGGCGACTGGGGGTGCTCGGCCGCCACCTCGATGTCCCCGACCCGGTCGGACTCGACGAGGTGCGGATCCGAGCGTTTTGTCCCGGGCAGGACGACGCCGCGGTGCTCGCGGTGCTGCAGGCCGCGTATGCCGGCAGCGCCGACGGCGGCTGGCGGGCCGAGGACCTCGAGCTGCGTCAGGGCTGGCCCTGGTTCCGCGCCGAGGATCTGCTGCTCGCGGAGGTCGAGGCCGCTGACACCGGCGACGGTGAGGGCGGTGGCCGGCGGTGGGTCGCGGGGTTGCACTGGCTCAAGCGCCGCTCATCGACCGTCGGAGAGGTCTACAACCTCGCGGTGCACCCCGAGGCTGCGGGGCAGGGGCTGGGTCCGGCACTGCTCGACGCCGGGCTCGTTCATCTGCGTCGGGTCGGGTGCGACGAGGTGGTGCTGTGGGTCGACCTCGCCAACGAGCGTGCGGTGCGCCTGTACCACGACCGCGGCTTCGCCACGAGGTGGGAGGACGTCGCGCTGGCGTGGCCGTGAGCGCGGGCGCGGGGCGACACCTCCCGGTCGCGGCCCGGTGCTCGACGCCAGCCGCGTGTCAGGCGTCGACGGCGCCGCGGGACTCGCGCTGGCCAGGAGGCACCAGCTTGTAGCCGACCCCGCGGACCGTGACGATCATCTGCTCGTACTCGGGGCCGAGCTTGGCGCGCAGCCGGCGGATGTGCACGTCGACGGTACGTGACCCGCCGAAGTAGTCGTACCCCCAGACCTCCTGCAGCAGCAGCTCGCGGGTGAACACGCGGTTGGGGGCGCCGGCCAGCGACTTGAGCAGCTCGAACTCCTTGTAGGTCAGGTCCAGTGGGCGGCCCCGCAGGCGGACCTGGTAGCTGTCCTCGTCGACCACGAGGTCGCCGACGCTGGCTGCGCGGTACGGGCGCTCGGAGGTGGCGCGCTCGGCGACCAGCCGCAGGCGCGTCTCGACCTCAGTCGGCGAGGCCTGGGGTAGCAGCCACTCGTCGAAGCCCCAGGAGTTCTTCAGGGCCGCCAGCCCGGCCTCGGAGATGACCACGACCACGGGCTTGGCCAGCTCGTGGACCGAGGCCATGCGGGTGGCGCCGGCGGCCCGCCGCAGGTCTCTGGTGGCGTCGACCAGCACGAGGTCGAAGCGGCCGGCCCCGGTCAGGGACGGGGGCTCGAGGGGTGCGTCCTGCAGGCTGTGCTCGAGGTCCTCCAGCGACGGCAGCAGGGTCTTGCCCCCGCCGGGCTCATCGGTCAGCACGAGCAGGTGCATCGACGCCTCCTCCTCGTGCTGGGGTGTCCGGGCCCCCGGCCTCGGGGCGCTGCTCCGGTCCGCTGCGTCTCTCCGGACCTGTTCCGCGCCGGCACGCAGCGATCCTGGCGGGCAGGTCGCCGGTGCAAGCCCGCCGCCGGAGGATGCCACCGGACAGGTCGCCGGTCCAACCGCCTGCGCGGCCCGCACACCGCAGCGCACTCGTTGCGACCGTGACGTGAGCGTCGGTAGATCACCTGACTCGGGTGAAGCGGAGCGGCGGGGTGCTGCGCAATGATGCGTCTCGCGACACGCTGGTACTGCGTTCCAGCAGGTCCAACGGATCCGATACTCACGTCATCCGTTCCGATTTGCGGCCCCGACCCCACTCTCCCCCGTTATGGGGTCGGGGCCGCGACTGGACGGCGGCCGGCCCGGGGTGCGAGGATCGCGGGAATGTCGCCGCTCTCCGTTGTCCGTCGCTCCATGTTCACCCGCGGGCCGGTGCGGCGTGCGCTGGAGGTGCGAGGGGTGCTCGGCGGCCACCGGGCGCCGGCCGTGCGCACCCGATTGCGTGCTGCGGACGGCACCAGGCTCGCCGGCTCGTACCTGCCGGGGCCGCCGGGCACGGACCTGGCGGTGCTCCTCGCTCACGGCTTCGCGGCCAACCGGCGCAAGCCTGCCTATGCGCGACTGGCCGATGCGTTGGCAACCCGCGGTCCGGTCCTCAGTCTGGACCTTCGGGGGCACGGGCGGTCCGGTGGGCGGTGCACGTGGGGACAGCGCGAGGCACTGGACGTGGCGGCGGGAGTCGCCTGGCTGCAGGCGGTGGGTCACCCGCGTGTCGTGACGTTGGGACTGTCGATGGGGGCCACCGCCGTGCTCTACGCCGCCGCGCAGGGGGCGCCGGTCGCGGCCGTGATCGGGGTGTCCGGCCCGGCCTGGATCCGTGACCGAGCGGCGACCCCGGCCCTCGAACGGCTCGAGACGACCTGGCGGCGGCCGCTACGGCGCCACCTGCTGCGCCTCGTGCTCGGGGTCGACCTGGTCGATCCTCGCGACTGGCAGGCACCAGACCACCCGGTGCAGTCCGCCGGGACACTGGGGGTGCCACTGCTCGTGGTTCACGGGCAGGACGACGCGTACTTCCCGATGGGCGACGCCGAGGCACTGCACGCCGCGGCGGGCCCGTCCGCGGTCCTGTGGCGCGAGCCCGCCGGTTTCGGGCACGCCGAAGACGGCCTGCGGCCCGACTTCATCGAGGTTCTCGGCCGCGCGATCGTCGAGGTCGGCTGCAGCGGTCGCTTCCCCGCGCGGCACGAGGTCCGGTGATCAGGGTCTGGTGGTCAGGGTC
>SLLJ01000318.1 GCA_007134165.1 Nitriliruptoraceae bacterium
GCGGGCGATGACGAGCCCGACTCGGGCGCCGGTGTGCACGAGCCGACCCCCAGCGTGCGCCCCCCGGACCTCGCGCCCGACGCCGTGCGCCGGTACGACGACGACGTGCTGCACGGATGGGACGTCGGGGTGGAGCAGGCCGACCTCGCCCCCCACGACCGCCCGCCGTTCCCCGCCGACACGGTCTGGCTCGGCGTGGGCGCGGCCGGGGGTGCGGCGCTCGCGCTCGCGGTGGCACGCTGGCGCGGGAGCGGCCCGGTGTCGGGCGCGGTGTTCGGCGGACTCGCCGGGGCCGTGGCGGTCGCGGTTGGACGTCAGGTCTGGCGGCTCGAGGCATGACGGGCCCCGGGCTGGGGCTGGTGGTGAGATTGTTGCCAAAGAACACGATGGTCGCCTAGCGTTTCCCGCAGGGCGACCCTGAGACCTGCGAAGGGTGATCATGGACATCAGCACGATCGAGCTCGTCACCGCGCGCGAGATCCTTGACAGCCGCGGCAACCCGACCGTGGAGGTCGAGGTGGGGTTGCTCGACGGCACGCTGGGCCGTGCCGCGGTGCCCTCCGGTGCCTCCACCGGGGAGGCCGAGGCCGTGGAACTGCGCGACGGCGGGGACCGCTACCTCGGCAAGGGGGTGCTGCAGGCGGTCGCCAACGTCCACGAGACGATCGCTCCGGCCCTGCTCGGCCGCGATGCGACCCGCCAGCGCGAGATCGACGCGCTGCTGCTCGAACTCGACGGGACCGACAACAAGGCCAACCTCGGCGCCAACGCCATCCTCGGCGTGTCGATGGCCGTGGCCAAGGCTGCGGCGACCTCGTCGGGACTGCCGCTGTACAGCTACCTCGGCGGTCCCAACGCCCACCTGCTCCCGGTGCCGTGCATGAACGTGCTCAACGGCGGCAGCCACGCCGACTCCAACGTCGACTTCCAGGAGTTCATGATCGCGCCGGTCGGGGCGGCCTCGTTCCGCGAGGCGCTGCGCATGGGTGCCGAGACCTACCACCGCCTCAAGAAGGTGCTGCACGACCGGGGGCTGTCGACCGGCCTGGGTGACGAGGGGGGGTTTGCGCCGGATCTGGACTCGAACTCCTCCGCGCTCGACCTGCTCATCGACGCCATCGAGGCCGCCGGCTTCACCCCCGGCAGCGACCTCGCGATCGCGCTCGACCCGGCGGCCAGCGAGTTCTACCGAGACGGTGCCTACCACCTCGACGGTGAGGGTCGGGTGCTGTCCTCGGCCGAGATGGTCGACCTGTGGGCCGACCTGGTCGACCGCTACCCCATCGTGTCCATCGAGGACGGGCTCGACGAGGGCGACTGGGACGGCTGGAAGCTGCTCACCGAGCGGCTCGGCGAGCAGGTGCAGTTGGTCGGCGACGACCTGCTGGTCACCAACCCGACGTTCGTTGCCCGCGGGATCGAGGAGCGGGCCGCCAACAGCGTGCTGGTCAAGGTCAACCAGATCGGCTCGCTGACCGAGACCTTCGAGACCGTTGCCATGGCTCACCGGGCGAGTTGGACCACCATGGTCAGCCACCGCTCGGGCGAGACCGAGGACGCCACCATCGCCGACATCGCCGTGGCGGTCAACGCCGGGCAGATCAAGACCGGCGCCCCGGCCCGCTCCGACCGGGTCGCGAAGTACAACCAGTTGCTGCGCATCGAGGAGGAGCTCGGCGACGCCGCCCGCTACGCCGGTGCGGCCGCCTTCCCCCGGAGCCTGGCGGGATGAGCACCCGGGGCCGCCTGCAGGCACGTCGTGACCTGCGCCGCCGCGAGCGGCACCGTCGTCGCGGCGGACCCGGGCGTGGCCCCGTCGCCCTGCAGCGCACCGCCCGTGGCGTGGTCCGGGCCGGCAACGTCTGCCGGTCCGGGCTGCGGCACCTCTCCCAGGGCGACCGGCCGCTGATCGCCGTGCTGCTCGCCGCGGTCGGGCTCGCGGTGGTGCTGGTCTCCGGACCCGCCGGGCAGTACCTCGACGTCAGCGCCCGGGTGGAGGCGCTGAGCACCACGGCCGAGGCTCTGGAGGCGGCCAACGAAGGGCTCGAGCAGCGCCGCCAGGACCTGCACGACCCAGCCACCATCGAGCAGCTCGCCCGCGAGCAGCAGGGCTTCGCCCGGCCGGGTGAGGTCCCCTACACCCTGGTCCCACCCCAGGTCGAACGGCCCGTGATCGTCGCGCCTCCCGATGCCACGGACCTTCCCGCCAGCCCGTGGTACCGCCGCCTGTGGGAGGCGCTCACCCAGGGCAGCGACTGAACTCGCGGGTCGGACCGAAGGCCGCCGCTTGCCGGATGATGCAGGGCTGACGTACCTTGTGCACCGGGCCGCCTTCGTCGGCTGCCCGTCCGCGCGCCCAGCAGCCAGGCTGCGGGGCAGGTTTCCGTTCGTGGGGCCGACCGGCTCCCACCTGATCGGGTGATGCGGCGCGAGCGCGCGCGTCGGCGTCCCCGCGAGGAGTTGATCGCACTGCGAGGAGAGATCCTGAAAGGCAAGGTCGTCCGGCTCGAGGAGTACGGCGCGTTCGTGGAGGTCGAGACCGAGGAGATCGGGACGGTCACCGGTCTGGTGCACGTCTCGGAGGTCGACGCCGACTACGTCGAGAACATCTACGCCTACCTCGCCGAGGGTGACGAGGTCGACGTGCGCGTGCTCGACGTCAAGGATGACGGCAAGGTCGACCTGTCGATCAAGCGCGCCGATCCCGACTGGCAGGACGAGGAGACCCCCAACCTGCGGTCCAAGCTCGACAAGGACTTCAACAAACGCCTGCGGCGGTTCATGCACAAGTCGCAGATGATCCAGGGTGAGGCGCGCCGCCAGCGGCGCGGCCGTGTCGGAACCTGACACCGCCGAGCTGGCGGATGCGGTTCGCGTCGACCCGCAGGCCTCGTATGCCCGGGCTGCGGCGGCGCCGACCGTCATCGACGCCGAGCGGGCACAGATCAGCGAGCAGCTCAGACGCCCCGCCCGGGGTGAGACGGCCGTGGTGCACCGGTGTGAGCGCGGAGTGCCCACCGTCGTGCGCGTCGCGCCCCGGCTCCCGGACGGGACCCCGTTCCCGACCACGTTCTGGTTGACCTGTCCGGTCCTGCGCTCCAAGGTCGGCACGCTCGAGGCCGACCACGCGATGGTCGGGCTCAACCAGCGACTCGAGGCAGAGCCCGAGTTCGCCGCCGCCTACGCCGCCGGCCACGGACGCTACCTGGCCTTCCGCGATGCGCTGGGCGGACCGCTGCCGGCCGCCGAGGTCAGTGCGGGCGGGATGCCGCGGTTCGTCAAATGTCTCCACGTGCACGCCGCCCATCACCTGGCTACCGGCGACAACCCGGTCGGGGCGTGGACGCTGTCGACGTTGACCCCGGTGGTGTGTCCGGTCCCGTGCGTCCCGGCCCCCGAACCCGGGTGAGCCCCATCCCGTCACGAGGTCCCCATGTGCACCGCCCGTGCTGCCCGTGCCGCCGTCGACGTCGGCTCCAACTCCGTGCGCCTGCTGGTGCACGCGGCCGACGGGCAGCGCCTGACCCGTGAGATGACCGTGACCCGGCTGGGCACGGGGGTGGATCGCCGCGGTCGGCTCGATGACGACGCGCTCGCGCGCACGATTGCCACCATCGCCGCTTACCGGCAGGTGTGGGAGGGGTACGGGGTCCGCGACCGGGTGCGGATCGCCGCGACCTCTGCCGTGCGCGACGCCGCCGACCGTGAACGATTCTTCACCGGAGTGCGCGAGGTCGCCGGCCTCGAGGCCGAGGTGCTGACCGGTGCCGAGGAGGCCGCGCTGGCTTTCCTCGGTGCGACCGGTGCGGTTCAGGTCCCGCGGCCCGCCGCGGTGATCGACATCGGTGGCGGGTCGACCGAGGTGGTGGTGGGCACCGAGCAGGGGGCGCAGGCCGGCGCCTCGGTGCAGCTGGGGTGTGTGCGGCTCACCGAGCGTCATCTGCAGGCCGACCCACCCCACCACTCCCAGCTCGACGCCGGGCGGGCCATGGTCGGTCACCGGCTCGACGAGGTCGACGCGCAGCTCGGTGCGGCCGGCTGGCGGGTCGCGGACGCCGCGGCGCTGGTCGCGGTGGCCGGCACCGCCACCACGCTCGGGGCCCTGTACCTCGGCCTCGACACCTACGAGGAGTCGGCCATCCATGGCGTGTCCATCCCAGCGCCGGCACTGGATGTGCTGACCGAGCGGCTGGTGGCCATGACCTCCGCGCAGCGGGCAGCGCTCGGGCCGATGCAGCCCGGCCGCGAGGACGTGATCCACGGCGGTGCGCTGGTGCTGGCCGCCACCGTGCGGCGCTACGGCTTCGACGAGGTGGTCGTCAGCGAGGCCGACAGCCTCGACGGGCTGGTCGCGTCGCTGGCCTGAGCCCGACACTGCGGAGGTCGAGGTGGACGAGCGACTGCTCCCCGAACGGTTCTGGTCGCGGCTGCGTGCCGCGCTCGACGCCGTCGACGAGGCCGCGCGCACCCCGCCTGCAGGTGCTCGGGTCGGGGCGGTGCTCGTGCTCGTCGAGGACGCACCCGACGGGCCCCGGGTGGTGCTCACCCGGCGGCGCGAGGACCTGCGGTCGCACCCCGGGCAGGTGTCGTTTCCCGGGGGGCGGCTCGACCCGGGCGAGACCATCGAGCAGGCCGCCCTGCGCGAAGCCTGGGAGGAGGTCGCCCTACGAGCCGACAGCGTCGAGGTGGTCGGGACCGGCCCTACCTTCTACATCCCGCCGTCACGCTTCTGGGTCGTGCCCGTGCTCGGACGCTGGCGCGCGCCGCACCCGCTGACCGGCAACCCGTGGGAGGTCGACGAGGTCCTGCACGTGCCGGTCGCCCAACTGCTCGAGCCCGACCGCTGGCGGCACGCGCCACTGTCGCTGCGCGGGTCGTCGTGGGCCTGGCAACTCGACGACGACCTGCTGTGGGGCGCGACGGCGATCGTGATGTCGCTGCTGCTTGACGTGGCGGTGCAGGGCTGGAGCCAGGGCCAGCGCCCCGAGGACCTCGGCGAGGCCCGGGCGGTGCGGCCCTGGGAGCAGGCTCCGCCCTGGCAGCGCCGTGCCCGGCTGACCGGTGAGCTGCCCGACGTCGACCAGGCGTCGCTGCCGCACGTCAGCCCGGCCCAAGTCCGGGCGGTGCGCGCCTGGCTCGACGACCATGGCATCGGGCCCGTGGCCCGGGCCGAGCAGGCCGGTCGCGCGCTGGAGAAGGCGGTGCGCCGATTGGTCGGTGGCGACCTCGCCGGGGCCACGGTGACCGTGCTGGCCGGTCCGTCGAGCAACGGGGCGGCCGGGCTCGCCGCTGCCCGCCTGCTGCTGGCCGCCGGCGCCGAAGTCGAGGTGCTGCACGTCGGCCCACCCCGCCACCCTGCCCAGCGGGGGCTGCTGGCCGAGCTCGGGATCACCTGCCGGGCGCTTGGGACCGACGGGCGGGTGGACGGCTCGGACCTCGATGAGCAGTCCCCCGGCGACGTCGTGATCGATGCGGTGCTGGGCATCGGCGCGCACCCGCCGCTGGTCGATCTGCCCGAGCGCGCCGCAGCCTGGTTGCGCCGCTTTGCGGTGCCGGTGGTCGCCGCCGACCTGCCCAGCGGGTTGTCGGCTGACACCGGGCTGAAGGGCCCATGCGTGACCGCCGACGTCACGGTCGCCTTCGGCCTGCCCAGCCGGGGGCTGGAGCCGGCCATCGTGCACCCCTACGTCGGCGACCTGTACCTCGCCGACCTCGGCATCCCCGTGGCCGCGTGGCAGGCGGCCGGCGTGAACGTGGCCACCAGCCCGTTCGGACGCGGGCCGCTGGTCCGGCTCACCGCCGAGGCCCGCGCCAGCGACGCGGGCACGCCCGACCAGGGTGAGGTCGGCTGATCCGGGTCCGCCCTGGTCCGGCCTGGTCTGGCCCGATCCTGCCCGGGCGCGTGCCGGGGAAGGGGCTCGAACCCTCACTGAGCACCTTTTAAGGGTGCTGCCTCTGCCTGTTGGGCTACCCCGGCGGGCCTCTGAGCCTACGGCACCCGCCGGGCCAACTCCTGCCCGATCGCCAGCGCCGAGGTGGCGGCCGGGGATGGCGCGTTGAGCAGGTGCACGACCCGGCCCGTGGTGCGCAGGTCGAAGTCATCGACCAGCGTGCCCGCACGGGTGAGCACCTGGGCGCGCACCCCCCAGGGGCCGCGGCGCACGTCGTCGCGGCTGACCTCGGGCACGTAGCGGCGCACCTCGCGCAGCGCGGCCGGGATGACCCGGTCGCGCCACAGCTCGTCGAGCCCGGTGCGCCAGTGCTGGGCGCCCAGCCGCCACAGTCCGGCGAAACCTACCGCGTCGGCCAGGTCCCGCGGTGACACCGACCAGGGCCGCCGCCCCTGGCGGGCCAGCGCCAGCAGCGCGTTGGGTCCGATCCACACCTCGCCGTCGACCCGTCGGGTCAGATGCACCCCGAGGAACGGCAGGCCCGGGGCAGGAACCGGGTAGATGTTGCCGCGCACCAGATGGGTGCGGTCGGGACGCAGCCGCAGCCACGCCCCGCGGAAGGGCACCACGCGCCGGTCGGGGTCGGGCCCGCTGAACGCGGCCACCCGGTCGGCCGACAGCCCGGTACAGGTCACCACCGCCCGCGCCCGTAGGACCCCGGTGGTGGTCCGCACCGTGACCTGATCGCCGTCGTCGTCGAGCCCCACCACCTCGACACCGAGGTGGATGCCCCCGCCGGCGGCGGTGACATCGGCCGCCAGCGCCCGGCACACCGCCCCGAACTCGGTGACGGCGGTGTCGGGGGAGAACAGCCCGGCGACCCCGGTGACGTGCGGCTCGTGGTCGCGCAGCCCGGCGGCGCCGACGCGTTCGACCCGCACACCGTTGGTCCGGGCCCGCTCCTCCAGCGCCCGCAGCCCCGCCACCTCGTCGTCGTGCACCGCGACCACCAGCTTGCCGGTGCGGGCCAGCGGCAGGCCGCGCTCGACGAGGTAGTCCTCGAGGGCGGCCTTGCCCGTCCGGCACCACCGTGCCTTGGCCGACCCGGGGGGGTAGTACAGCCCGGCGTGCAGCACCCCGGAGTTGCGCGACGACTGCTGTGTGCCGACCTCGTGGTCGCGCTCGAGCACGACCACCTGTGCGCCGGGGCGCTGCCGGGTCAGCTGCCAGGCGGTCGCCAGCCCGACGATCCCGGCACCGACCACCACCACGTCGGCGTGCTGCTCGGGACCGTCGGGCACGCGGGGCATGGTCGGCTCCTGAGGGTGGCACCGGGGCCCAGGGTACGAGCCGGTGCGTCGGCCCTAGCCTGGGGGTGGCCCGGCGAGCAGGAGCGGTGCGGTGTCCACCCGGTACTTCCCCTCCGGCGTCGTGGCCAGCCCGCATCACCTGGCCTCCGCGGCCGGTCAGGCGGTACTCGCCGACGGTGGCAACGCGGTGGATGCGGCCGTGGCCGCCAACCTGGTGCTCGCGGTGGTCACGCCCTACCACTGCGGGGTCGGCGGCGACCTGCTCGCGATCGTGTGGGACGGCGTGGCGCGCGGCGTGCGCTCGGTCGGGGCGGCCCCGGCCGGTGCCACCCCGGCGGCGATCCGGGCAGCCATCGCCGCCGGGCACGGTTCGGTGGCCACGGCCCTGCCCGGCACCGACGGCATGCCCAGCCTCGGGTCGCTGCCGGTGACCGTCCCCGGCGCGGTTGCCGGCTGGGCGTACCTGCTCGAGCGGTGGGGCAGCCGCAGCCTGGGCGCCCTGGCCGGCCCTGCCCTCCGGCTCGCCGAGCAGGGGTTCGTGGTCTCCTCCCACGCGGCGGTGCACGTTGAGCGCTCCCGGCCGCAGCTCACCGACCAGCCGGGGTGGGCGGCCATCTTCGGGCAGATGCGCGCCGGTCGGCGCTTCGTGCAGTCCGAGCTTGCAGCCACGCTGCGCACCCTGGCCGAAGACGGGCCTGATGCGCTGTACCGGGGGAGGCTTGGCGCCGCGATCGTCGAGACGCTCCAAGCGCATGGCTCGACGCTGAGCGCCGAGGATCTCGCTGCCCACGAGGCCGTCGCGGTGGCCCCGCTGGCCGGGTCCTACCGGGGGCTGGACGTGCTCGAGCTGCCGCCACCGACCCAGGGGGTGACCGCCCTGACTGCGCTGGGGATCCTGTCCGCGGCCGGTGACGCACTGCCGTCCGACCCTGCGCTGGCCGCGCACCTACAGCTCGAGGCGGTCCGCGCCGCGCTCGCCGACCGTCAGGAGCACCTCGCCGACCCGGCGGTGATGCGCGTGACGCCCGACGAGCTGCTCGCCCTGCTACGGCTGCGTGCGATCGCCGCGGGCATCGACCCCGACCGGGCCGGGTCGTGGCCGGTGGGCCGCCCGGCACCGGGCGGGACCGCCTACCTGTGCGCAGCCGACGCCGACGGGCTGCTCGTCAGCCTGATCCAGTCCAACTTCGTCGGCTTCGGCTCCGGGGTCGTGGCTCGCGGCACCGGGATCGGGCTGCACGACCGCGGCGCGCACTTCCGGCTCGATCCCGACGCCCCGAGTGCCATCGGTCCGCGGCGGCTGCCGCCCCACACGCTGATCCCGGCCGTGGCGGTGCAGGACGGACGCCCGCGGTTGGTGTTCGGGACCATGGGCGGCGACGGGCAGCCCCAGACCCACGTCCAGCTGCTCGGCCACCTGCTCGACCGGCGACTCGAGGTGCAGGCCGCGATCGCGGCCCCCCGTTGGGTGGTGGACGTGGCCGACGGGTCGGTGGCGCTGGAGGCCGACGTCGATGCCGGGGTGGTGGCGGGGCTGGTCCGGCGCGGGCACGTGGTGCGCCGGATCGAGGCCCGCTCCCACCTGGCGGGGCACGCCCACGCCATCGCGGTCACCGGCCACGGGTACGCGGCCGGCTCCGATCCTCGTTGCGAAGGTGCGGCGGTGGGCGGCTGACCTGACCGGTCGGCGTGGTGTCAGGTCACGGCCGTGCCTGCGACCAGCTCGCGCAGGTGCCGGGACGGGCCGGTCGAGGACCGCACGATCAGTTCGGGCTGGAAGCGCAGCTCGGAGGTGTCGGCGTCCTGGTCGGCGGTGCGGGTCATCAGCATGCGTACCACCGCGGCGGACATCGACTCGAAAGGTTGACGCAGAGAGGTCAGCGGCGGGTGGACGTAGGCGTTGGGTCCGGCGTCGTCGAACCCGGTCACCGAGACGTCGTCGGGAACGCTCAGGCTCAGCTCGCGCACCGAACGCATCGCTCCGAGCGCCATGCGGTCGCTGGCACACACGATCGCGGTCGCGCCGGCCTGAAGCAGCCGGGCGCCCGCGGCGTGGCCGCCCTCGATGCCGTAGAAGGTCTCGCTGATCAGGGCCGGGTCGCTGGCGAGCCCCGCTCGTTCGAGCCCGGCCTCGAAGCCGGCGAGGAACTCCTGGCTGGGCAGGTAGCGCCGTGGTCCGAGCGCCAGGCCCAGACGGCGGTGGCCGAGTGAGGCGAGGTGCGCGACCACCTTGCGCCCCGCGGCGGCGTGGTCCACGCTGACCGCCGGCAGGTCGAGGTCGTCGGGCCGGCCGTTGACCAGGATGGTGGGCACCCCGCGTGCGCGCAGGTCGTGGTAACGGTCGTGGTCGGCGGTGGTGTCGGCGGCCTCGCCCGAGATGATCACGATGCCGGTCACCGCGTGGTCGAGCAGGACGTCGAGGTAGTCGCCCTCACGCATCCCGGAGGGGGTTGAGGTGCACAGCACCGTGGTCAGTCCCTCCGCGGCCAGACGGGACTCCAGCGCCTGCGCGAAGCGCGGGAAAGCCGGGTTGTCGAGTTCGGGAACGATCAGCCCCACCAGTCCCCGGGCCCGGGCGGGGGACAGGCCGGCCGGCTCGTAGCCGAGTTGGTGCAGCGCGGCGAGCACCTCACGCCGGGTCGCGGCCGCGACCCCGGGGCGGTCGTTGAGCACCCGGCTGACCGTGGCCTGGCTGACCCCGGCGAGGTCGGCGACGTGGCGGAGACGAGGCTTCATGCGGTCGACGATAGTGGAGTTCCGCCACTTCTGCAAGTTTTTGCAGAAAGGCCTTTGCAAACGTGGAAAGTCTTGCTAAGCTGAGGGCTCCCGAGCGGTGGCCATCTGTCACCCTCACCGTTACGAGGCAGGGAGAATCGTTTCCATGACCAACTGGAGGAAGTGGCTCGCGATCGTTCCGATCGCCGCGCTGGTGCTTGCGGCGTGTGGCGACGCGGATGAGGCCGAGCCCGAAGAGGCGCCCGCGGAGGAACCGGCCGACGAGCCCGAGGAGGAGCCTGCCGACGAGCCGGCCGACGAGCCCGAGGAGGAACCTGCCGACGAGCCCGAGGAGGAGCCCGCCGAGGACGAGGAGGCAGCCCCCGTGCGTGCTGACGCTGACCTGGTCATCTGGGCCGACGACACCCGGCGCCCGGTGATCGAGCCCTTCGCCGAGCGCTTCGGTGAGGAGCAGGGCATCAGTGTCGCGGTGCAGGAGGTGCCCTTCGACATCATCCGTGACAACGTCTCCATCCAGGCCCCCGCCGGCCAGGGCCCCGACGTGTTCATCGGCGCGCACGACTGGCTCGGCCAGCTCGTTGCCGACGGCGTGGTTGCTCCGCTCGACCTCGCAGGCGCTGAGGGCGACTACCTCGAGGTCGCGACGCAGGCGTTCGCCTTCGACGGCACCAACTACGGCCTGCCCTACTCGATCGAGAACATCGCGCTGGTCCGCAACACCGAACTCGCCCCCGAGTCGCCCGCGACCCTCGAGGAGATGGTCGAGGTCGGACTCGCCGCCGTCGAGGCTGGCGACGCCGACATCCCGGTCGGCTGGCAGCAGCCGGACGTCTACCACAACTACTGGGTCGTCACCGCCACCGGTGGCTACGTCTTCGGCCAGGCGGCCGACGGCAGCTACGACCCCACCGACGTCGGCATCGACTCCCCCGGTTCGCTCGAGGCCGCCGAGGTCTTCGGTGAGCTGTACGCCGAGGACTTCATCAGCCAGGACGTGACCTACGACGTCATGATCGACGCCTTCGCCAACGGGCGTGCCCCGTTCGCCGTCACCGGTCCCTGGGCCCTGGGTGACTTTGAGGGCGTGGACTTCGAGGTGGAGGCGCTGCC
>SLLJ01000060.1 GCA_007134165.1 Nitriliruptoraceae bacterium
CGCCGGGTCGCAGGCCGGGTCGGTCGCCGGGTCGCAGGCCGGGTCGGTCGCCGGGTCGCAGGCCGGGTCGGTCGCCGAGCAGGTCCGGGAGCTGACCGCCGGCGGGGTCGATCACGCCTTCGAGGCGGTCGGGTCGGCCGCGGTGCTCGCCGAGGCCTGGGCCGCGACCCGGCGCGGGGGCACCACCGTGGCCATCGGGCTGCCGCACCCCACCGCCCGCTTCGAGGTCCCCGCGGTGCAGCTGGTGGGGGAGGCACGGACCCTGGTCGGCTCCTACCTCGGGGACGCGGTCCCGGCCGAGGACCTGCCCCGGCTGGTGGCCCTGTGGCGTACGGGTCGGCTGCCCGTCGATCGGTTGGCGAGCGGCACCCGGCGCCTCGACGAACTCAACCTGGCCCTGGATGCGTTGGCTGAGGGCCGCGGAGTGCGCCAGGTGGTTCTCCCGCACACCTGAGGCCGCTGACGCACAACGGCCCGCCGCGATCAGCACCGGCAGGAGACGGCCGCGCTACTGTGTGAAGTTGGACCGACCGAGGAGCCCGCCTGTGTCCGAGTACCTGGAGCGACTGCGGATCGTGCCGCAGTTCCGTCCGGACGAGTACGACCGCCTGCGCGCGACGGTGATGGGCCGGCTCGAGCGCCGCCTGTCGCGGTGGGAGCCCGAGCAGATCGAGCTCGAGCTGTCCGTGAAGGAACGCGACACGCCCTCGCAACGTGTCGTCCTCGAGTGCTGGCTGGCCGGGGTGCCCAAGCTGGTGGCGACTTCCAACAACGGGGACCTCGACCGCGGGGTGCTCGAGGTCCGCGACGACTTGCGGCGGCAGGTCAACCGGTTCGTCGAGCGGCGGGAGACGGCCCGGCACCGCTGAGCGGTCGGGCCACGCTGGTCGGGGTGGCCGGATTCGAACCGACGGCCCCCTGCTCCCAAAGCAGGTGCGCTACCAAGCTGCGCCACACCCCGGCGGGGAGGCGCAGCGTAGCGTTCGGCGCCGCGCCCCCCGTGACCACGAGTGGATCCTGCGGCGCGGCGCTGCGGTAGCGTGGTGGCATGAGCGTCACCGTCACTCAACAGCTGTCCATCGACGCCTCGATGGACAGGCTGCTCGCCGTGGTCCGCGACATCGCCGCCCAGCCCGACTGGTGGCCGGGGATGCGTTCCTCGAAGGTGCTCGAGCACGACGAGCAGGGCCGGGTGGTGCGTGCCCGGCTGGTCAACGACGTCAAGGTCGCGCGCGACGAGTTCGTGCTGCGTTACCGCCACTCCGAGACCGCGGTGGACTGGGAGCTCGAGGGCACCAGCCTCGCGCAGCGTTCGCAGATCGGCTCATGGACCTTCACCCCCGACGGCCAGCGCACCCGCGCCACCTTGAGCCTGCGCGTCGAAACCTCCCTCCCGCTGCCCGGATTCGTGCAGCGCAGGGTGCTCACCGCCACCGCCACCGACGCCATCCGGGCGCTCAAGGAGCGCGTCGAAGGCTGATCGACCGGGCCGCGGGATGGACACCCAGACGCCGAGGTGGAACCATCCGCCGTCCGTTCTCGCCCACCCCCGCCACATCCCATCCCCCATCCACCGGGCGCCGCGCGCGCCCCGCCGCAGATCCAGGAAGCCAGCATGGTGAAGACGACCGTCGAGACCGTGGATGAGACCACGGTCGAGTTGACCATCGAGGTGGAGCCCAAGCGGGTCCAGCAAGCCTTCGCCAAGGCTGCCCGAGAGCTCGCCAAGCAGGTCTCCATCCCGGGCTTCCGGCCGGGCAAAGCCCCCCGACGCCTGCTCGAGCAACGTCTGGGTGAGGGTGCGATCGCCCAGGCCGCACTCGAGGACTCGCTGACCGACTACTACGTCGATGCCCTGCAGCACGAAGAGATCGATCCGGTCGGGCAACCCAAGGTCGAGGTCGACACCTTCGACGAGGCCGAGGGCTGCACCTTCCGTGCGACCGTCGAGGTGCGCCCGCAGGTCGAACCGCCGGATCACACCGGCATCGGCGTCACCTTCCCCGACTGGGACCTGCCCGCCGACGCGATCGACGAACAGCTCGAGCAGTTGCGTGAGCGCTTCGCCGAGGTCGACGAGGTTGAGCGGCCGGCGACCACCGGTGACCTGGTGACCCTCGACCTGAAGTTCGAGGTCGACGGTGAGCTGATCGACGACAGCTCGGTCGATGATGCGCTCTACGAGGTCGGTTCCGGGGGCGTCACCCCCAAGCTCGACGAAGAACTCGTCGGCGTCGAGGCCGGCGCCGAGCTGACCTACGACGACGAGTTGCCCGAGGACTTCCCGGAGCTCGGGGGCAAGCTCGCGACCTTCCACGTCACGGTCCGCGACGTACGCGAGAAGACCCTGCCGGAGCTCGACGACGACTTCGCCACCAGCGCTTCGGGCCTGGACACCATCGAGGAACTGCGGGCCGACCTGCACACCTCGCTGCTGCGCCGTAAGGTGGTCGAGGCCCAGCACGCGGCGCGCGCACGGGTGGTGGAGGCCTACCTCGCCCGCGTCGAGGTGCCGCTGCCCGAAGCGATGGTCGAAGCCGAGATCGATCAGCAGCTCCAGCAGCTCGATATGCAGGGCCAGCAGTACGGCCTCGACCTCGAGGGCATGCTCGCCGCCCAGGGCAAGACCCTCGAGGAGTACCGGGAGTCGGCGCGGGAGGGGGCGCGCAGCAAGGTCAAGGCCACGCTGGTGCTCGACGCGCTCGCCCAGCGCCTGCAACCCACGGTCGAGATGGCCGAGATCGAGCAGGAGATCCTGCGTCACGCCGAGTCCAATCGCATGCCGCCCGAGCAGATCGCCCAGATCATCCAGCAGCAGGGTCACTGGCCGATGCTCGCCGGTGACATCGTGCGCCGCAAGACCATCGACGCGATCGTTGAGGCTGCCGAGATCGACGGCGGACCCAGTGACGAGGTACTCATCGAGCTCGGGCTGCGCGAGGACCCCGACGCGGTGGACGAGACCGACCAACCCGCAGCCGACGAACCCGCAGCCGACGAGCCCAAGCTCATCGTGCCGGGCCAGTCGGCCGGAGAGGGTGAGGGTGGGCGGCTGATCGTTCCGGGTCAGGACACCTGAGCTGCAGCCGGCAGCGTCGAACGCTCCGGGACCGGCGGACGCTACGCTCAGCGGCCACCAGCCGACCGCTGGGGGCACCGGTTCCGAACGATGCCCGCAGTGGCCGCCCCCGGCAGTACGCGACGAGCGCGACCAACCCTTCGTGAGAGGATCCGCGGTGGAGTTCACGGGCACCCCGTCCCCGACCAACTACCTCGTGCCGACGGTCATCGAACAGACCAACCGCGGTGAGCGGGCCTTCGACATCTACTCGAGGCTGCTGCAACAACGCATCGTGTTCCTCGGGACGCCGGTCAACGACGAGATCTCCAACGTCGTGATGGCCCAGCTGCTGCACCTCGAGTCCGAGGATCCCGACAAGGACATCGCGATCTACATCAACTCGCCGGGAGGCTCCATCACGGCGCTGTTCGCGATCTACGACACGATGGAGTACATCAAGTGTGACGTGCAGACCATCTGCATGGGCCAGGCGGCCTCCGCCGCCGCGGTGCTGCTCGCGGCTGGCACGCCGGGCAAGCGCTTCGCGCTGCCCCACTCGCGCATCCTGCTGCACCAGCCCTCGGGCGGTGCGGAAGGCCAGTCGGTCGACATCGAGATCCAGGCTCGGGAGATCCTGCGCATGCGGGACCTGCTCAACGAGATCCTGGCCGAGAAGACCGGGCAGAGCGTTGAGCGGATCATCGAGGACACCGACCGCGACTTCATCCTCGATGCCCAGGCCGCCAAGGAGTACGGCATGCTCGACGAGATCATCGCCAGCCGCAAGGTCCAGGAGCGGATGGTGCGCTGAATCACGGCCGACCTCGGCCGACGGGTAGGACCAAGAACCACCGGGTGGTCACGGCTGCGGTGGTGGGGCCCAGACCGGTGCCCCGCACTTGACAGCACGGCCGTCCCCGCCTGGTTACCCTCAGTGCCACACGAGGCGCAGGGTCGCCGGTCGCCCCCACCTCGGCCACGGCAACGACCCACAGCGTTCGGTCCGCGAGCGAAGGGCGAGGCAGGCGATGGCGAAGTTCGGTGAGGGCGACGCGCTGCTCAAGTGTTCCTTCTGCGGGAAGTCACAGAAGCAGGTCAAGAAGCTGATCGCGGGGCCCGGCGTCTACATCTGCGACGAGTGCATCGACCTGTGCAACGAGATCATCGAGGAGGAGCTCGCCGAGCCGGCGCAGCTCGAGATCAACGAGCTGCCCAAGCCCAAGGAGATCTACGCGTTCCTCAACGACTACGTGGTCGGGCAGGACGAGGCCAAGAAGATCCTGGCGGTGGCGGTGTACAACCACTACAAGCGCATCCAGGTCGGGTCGGCCACGGGGACGGGCACGGGGGGCTCCGATGAGGTCGAACTGCAGAAGTCCAACATCCTGCTGCTCGGCCCGACCGGTTCGGGCAAGACGCTGCTCGCCCAGACGCTGGCCAAACTGCTCAACGTGCCGTTCGCGATCGCGGACGCTACCGCGCTGACCGAGGCGGGCTACGTCGGCGAGGACGTCGAGAACATCCTGCTCAAGCTGATCCAGGCCGCCGACTTCGACGTCAAGAAGGCCGAGACGGGCATCATCTACATCGACGAGGTCGACAAGATCGCCCGTAAGTCCGACAATCCCTCGATCACCCGGGACGTGTCCGGCGAGGGTGTGCAGCAGGCGCTGCTCAAGATCCTGGAGGGCACGGTGGCCTCCGTGCCACCGCAGGGTGGGCGCAAGCACCCCCACCAGGAGTTCATCCAGATCGACACCGCCAACATCCTGTTCGTGTGCGGTGGGGCCTTCTCCGGCGTGGAGAAGCTCGTGGAGTCCCGGCTCGGCCGCCGCGGGGTCGGGTTCGGCGCGGACGTCGCCGCCGCTCAGGACAAGGACCTCGCAGAACTGCTCGACGGGGTGCTGCCCGAGGACCTCGTCAAGTACGGGTTGATCCCCGAGTTCGTCGGCCGCCTGCCGGTGGTCAGCTCGGTGCATCCCCTCGACCGGGATGCGCTGGTGGACATCCTGACCAGCCCGAAGAACGCGCTGACCAAGCAGTACCAACGCTTCTTCGAGTTCGACGGGGTGGAGCTCGAGTTCACCCCCGAGTCCCTCGAGTCGGTGGCGGATCTCGCCATCCTGCGCCAGACCGGCGCCCGGGGGCTTCGCGCCATCCTCGAGGAGGTGCTGCTGTCCACGATGTACGAGCTGCCCTCCCGGCACGACGTGGCCCGCTGCGTCATCACCGACGAGACCGTGCGCGACCGGGCGAATCCCACGCTGGTGCCCCACACCAAGCTGCACGAGGTCGAGCCCCAGGAACGTTCTGCCTGAGGCCATCCGCGGGCGGCACCCCGCTCACCGTCCGGGAAGTCCCGCCGGGCAACGGGTCTGGTCCGCGAGTCTACTTCTCGGAGCTGATCGAGAAGCCGCTGAGGAACTGCTTCTGCAGCAGGATGAACACCAGCGTCGGCGGGATGGAGGCGATCACCGCGCCGAGCATCAGGGGGCCGTAGGACTGCCCGCCACCGATGTTGCGCAGGGTGCCCAACCCGATCTGGATGACCTGGGCCGACTGCTCGTTGATGACCATCAGCGGCCACAGGTACATGTTCCACGAGTAGAGGAACTGGATGACGGCCAGCGCCCCGATCACGTTCCAGCTCAGCGGCAGCAGGATCTTCCACAGGAACTGGGTGGGGGAGGCCCCGTCGAGTTGGGCCGCCTCCGACAGGTCGCTCGGCAGGTTGGCGAAGTGCTGGCGGAACAGGAACGCCCCGGTCGCCGACGCCAGGAACGGGATCGTCAGGGCGTACATCGTGTTGCCCCAGCCGAACCCCGAGACGATCTGGAACAGAGCGATGATCGAGATCTCGGTGGGCATCATCAGCGTGACCAGCACGAACCAGAAGATCCACCACTTGCCGGGGAAATCGAGGTGGACGAAGGCCAGTCCCGCCAGCAGCGCGGTGATGGTCTTGCCGACGGTGATGATGATGGCCTGGATCGTGGAGTTCCACAGGTAGCCGCCGAGTTGGCGCTGGTTCCACACGAAATCGAAGTTGTCGCGCAACCGGTTGCCGGGGGTCAACTGGTAGGCGAAGAACTCGGCGTTGCCCTGGGTGGACACGATCATCGCGTACAGCAGCGGGAAGGCGACCACCACGCACACGGTGAACAGTGCGAGGTGCGTGTACCACCGGTCGGCCCGCGACTTGCGGTAGCCGAGCAGGGGCCGCTTGCGCTTCAGGTCCTCGCGCACCGCGCCGGGCCGGGAGACCTTGGGCTGTGGGGGAGCGGTCGTCGCCATGGTGGGCTCTCCTAGCTGCCGTAGCTCACGCGCTTGCCGGTGGAGCGGAACTGCCACATGGTCAGTGCCACCACTCCGAGGAACAGGATCAGCGACTGTGCGGCGCCGCGGCCCAGGTCCCGGCCGGGGATCGCCACGCGGTAGATCTCGTACATCGCCACACTGGTCGCTCCGGCCGGTCCACCGGCGGTCAGGTAGTCGATGGTGCCGAAGGTGTCGAAGAAGGCGTAGGTGAGGTTGGTCACGATCAGGAAGAAGGTGATGGGCGACAGGGCCGGGATCACCACCCAGCGGAAGCGCTGCCAGGAGTTGGCGCCGTCGATGGTGGCGGCCTCGAGCTGGTCGCCCGGCACCGTCTGCAGCCCAGCGATGTAGAACAGCAGGTTGTAGCCCAGCGTCTTCCACACCGAGGCCAGGATGACCACGATCTGGGCCAGCAGGGCGCTCTGGCGGTAGTTGGGCAGGTCGAAGCCGAACAGGGTGTTGAGCCAGTGCTCGATGATCCCGGCGTTGGGATCGAACATGACGAAGAAGATCAGCCCGGCGATCGGCGGCGAGATGGCGTACGGCCAGATCAGGAACGTGCGGTACACGCCGGCGCCGCGGATGGGCTGGTAGGCGAGGTAGGCGATGCCAAGCGAGATCATCAGCCCGAAGACGACCGTGCCCGCCGAGATGATCAGCGTCACGAGATAGACGCGCTGGTAGTCGGGGGACTCCACGCTCCACACCAGGTAGAGCATGAACAGCAGGGCCGCGACGCCGGCGGTGGAGGTGTAGCTCGCCCAGCGTTCCGCGTCCGCGGTGCCCCGCCGGCTGAGCCGCGAGGAGACGAAGAACAGCGTGACCGCCAGCACCAGGGTGATCACGACCTGGGTGGGGGAGGTGGGGCCGACCAGTTCGGTGAAGTTGCTCACGCAGCGGTCCACCGACTGCGGCGCGCCGAGCCGCACCAACTGCGTCGACAGCGTCAGGGTGCGCCCGGCCGGCCAGTACAGGAACACGACCAGAACGATCAGCGTCGGCGACAGCAGCACCCAGGGCAGGTAGGGATGGTTCTTGAACACCCCTTGCGTGGTGGTGTCCTGCGACCGGGTGCGCTCCTTGGCGGCGACCGGGTCGATCAAGGTCCAGGCGATGCGCAGCGCCAGCGCCGCACCCGAGAGCAAGAGCGCGTAGCCAAGGATGATGTCCGCCGCGCCCTGCTCGGGCCCGAAGGTGCAGAAGCCCAACGGCAGCATGAACAGCATCGGGCCGGCGAACCCGCCGACCGCGCCGGCCGCAAGCCCCAGCTGCCGGGTGCGTCCGGCCGACTCGGCGGCGCGGCTGAGCAGCACCGCCCCCGTAACCGTGGTGACCGCGATCGCGAGCATCGCGGGCAGAGTGATCTCCACGCGTGACACCTCCCCAGGCTCGGCTGGTGCGTCCCTCGGCGTGGACGCGGCCACCACCTGGTCGCCCGCAGCCTAGGCCGCGGCCGGCGTCGAGGTGGCGCCCGTCTCCACGTGGAGGCGCTGGTCCCGGGGGGTGGAGGCCGTCTGGCGACCTGCACCCCCCGGGCTAGCTGGTGGTGCTCAGCCGGCGAACAGTGCGTTGTACTCGTCGAGCAGCTGCTGAGCGGCGGTGTCGGCCGCCCCCATGCGCTCCGCGACGTCGAGGTCGTTGACGATGATGTCCTCGATCGCCTCGGTCACCACGTCACGGATCGCGACGAAGTTGCCGACCAGCGCACCGGCGGTCGCCGGAGTCTCCGGTGCGGCCGCGAGCTGCTCGGAGGCGATGCGCGAGTTGGGCGACTCGTCGAACCAGCCCTCGGACTCGAGCAGGTCGATGGCCGCGTTGGTGATCGGGATGTAGCCGGTGACCCGGTGCCAGTCGGCGTCGTTCTCCGGGTTGAGCATGAAGCTCAGGAAGGCGAGTGCCACGTCGGTGACGTCGTCGTCGAGCCCGTCGACCATCCACATCGTGGCGCCGCCGATGATGTTGCCGCCACCCTCGGTGCGATCCGCGTTGCGAGGCATGAACGAGGCCTCGACCTCGAAGCCGGCGTCGACGCCCTCGTTGGTCAGGGCGGTGGTGTCGGAGGAGGAGTAGATCACGAACGGCACCTGCTGGGCGGCGAAGGCGTTGTAGGCCCCGTCCCAGTCACGCTGCGTGCCGGAGTAGACGTAGTAGCCGGCGTTGTTCATGTCCTGCCACCACTGCACGTAGTCCAGCGAGGCGTCCGAGGTCAGCAGAACCTCGTCCGCACGGCCGTCTCGGCCGTTGTCGTTGTTGACGAGCAGTTCACCCTGCTGGGCGACGGACTGCTCGAAGAACCAGCCGTGGTTGGGCCAGGTGATGCAGGCGCTGGGGGCGTCGTCGGAGCCCATGATGGTCTCGCAGGCGGCCTCCATCTCCTGCCAGGTCGTCGGGATCTCGTCGACCCCGGCGGCCTCCATCATGTCGCGGTTGGTGAACATGATCGCCGAGGAGGTGTTCCACGGCATGGAGCTGAACGATCCTTCGATGGTGTAGTAGGCCGCGACCGGGTCGACGACGTCGTTGAGGACGATCGGTACGCCCATGATCTCGTCACGCCCGGCGATGGCGTCCTCGATGGAGGTGAACAGCGGGTCGCCCATGCCGGTGACCGCGTCGCGGGCCTCGGTGGTCGCCGCCTCGAAGTACTGCACGATGGCCGGCGGGTTGCCCTGGTCGGTGGCGAGCAGGGTCGCGTCGAACAGCGCCTCGTAGTTGTCGTAGCCCTGGACGGTGATCTGGTAGCCGTCCATCATGTCGTTGAACTCGGTGGCGACGTCGCGCAGCCAGTCCAGGCGGTAGTCGGTGAACGCGATCCAGACGTTGACCTCGGTCACGCCCTCCTCGACGGGTTCAGGGTCGGGTTCCGGCTCCTCTACCGCCTCCTCGTCCTCGTCTGCGGGCTCATCCGCAGGCTCGTCGACCTCCTCCGCGGGCTCGTCAGCGGGTGCGGGGTCGTCCGCGTCGTCGCCGCAGGCTGCCAGCACAAGTGCGGCTGCCATCATCACGGCGGTCATCCTGACCGCACGTCGGAACTGAATCATGGTCGCCTCCAAGGCAATCCAGGGTGTGGGTTGTCACGCTGCGTACGGTAGGCCGGCTGGCTTACCGTCCTCCTACCGTGGTCGTACCTCGAGGTGAACGTCAAGCAGCGATCGTTGACCGAGGGGACTCCGGCGAGGTGTCGGCGTCTCGACGCCACGGAGACGGCCGACGCCTCCACAGTAGCCTGCGGAGCATGCGAATGGTAGGGCTCAGTGAGGTACAGGCCGCCGCACGGCGGATCCACGGCCTGGTGCGGCGCACCCCGAGCCTGCGCGTCGAGCCCGGCGCGCTGGTTGCGGGGCGGTCCGTCACGCTCAAGCTCGACCTGCTGCAGCCGACCGGCTCGTTCAAGGTGCGTGGGGCCTGCGCGCTGATGACCGACCCCCCCGATCCCGGCCCCGACCCTGCCCCCGATCCCGCCCCCGATCCCGACGCCCCGGTGGTGGCCGCATCCGGCGGCAACTTCGGGTTGGCCGTGGCCTGGGCCGCAGCCCGGCTCGGCCGTGAGGCCATGGTGTTCGTGCCGGCCACGACCCCCGCCGACAAACTCGCGCACTTCGCTGAACTCGGCGCCGACGTCGAGGTGGTGCCCGGCTTCTACGCCGAGGCGCTGGCGGCCGCCGAGGCGTACCGGGAGGCCACCGGCGCGAGGTGGGCCCACGCCTACGACCAGGCCGCGGTGGTCGCCGGGCAGGGCACGGCCGCCCTCGAACTCCTGGCCGACCACCCCGAGTTGACCATCCTGGTCGTAGCCTGCGGTGGTGGTGGGCTCCTGGCCGGCACGGTCGCCGCAGCCGAGGGCCGGCGGGTGGTCGCGGTGGAGACCCCGGGCACCGCGACCCTGCATGCCGCCCGCCGCGCCGGGCGTCCCGTGGACGTCGAGGTGGGAGGTCTCGCCGCCTCGTCGCTGGGGGCGCGGCGCATCGGCGCGCACGCCTGGGCGGTGCAGCACCGGGTCGAGCAGGTGGTGCTGGTCTCCGATGACCAGGTGCGCGAGGCCCAGCGCCGGCTGTGGGCCGCGACCCGGCTGGTCGCCGAGCCGGGTGGGGCGGCGGCGCTGGCCGCGGTGATCAGCGGCGCGGTACCGCTCGGCCCCGACGACGAGGTCGGTGTGCTGGTCTGCGGGGCGAACACCGATCCGGGCACGATCCCGGTCTGACGGCGGCCGGACGATCGGCCGGACGATCGACCGGACGATCGACCGGGCTTCCCCGAGCAGACGTAGGGGATCTCCCCCCTGGCGCGCGCCGCTCGCGTGGCGGACGATGGAAGCAGGAGTCCACCCGCCACCCCGACATTTGGGAGGTCGCCGTGCCCACCCTTCGTCCCTCACGTGTCCACCTGCACGACTGGGTCGCTGCCGGCCTCCTCACCCCCGAGCAGGCCGAGCGCATCATGGCCTACGAGGCCGAACGCGCCGTTTCCGACCCCGCGCCGTCGGTGCCGCCCCCGCCGCCGTCCTCCGCTGCTGCGCCACCCGCACCGGGATCCCGCCGTCCCTCCGGGGTCGCCGGGGCCGAGGCCATCGGATACGTCGGCGCGGCGCTGGTGGTCAGTGCGCTCGGCCGCATGCTGTCTGAGTTGTGGCGGGAGCTGACCACCACCGGACGCCTGTCGCTGGCCG
>SLLJ01000333.1 GCA_007134165.1 Nitriliruptoraceae bacterium
GCCATCGTCGCTGCCGGCGTCGCCCACGTCGCTGCCGGCGTCGCCCACGTCATTGCCGGCGTCGCCCACGTCACTACGGGCGTCGCCCACGTCATTGCCGGCGTCGCCCTCGTCACTACGGGCGTCGCCCGGGTCGCCGGGTTCCGGCGGGCCAGCGACGTGGTCCTCGGCGGCGCCCACGTCACTACGGGCGTCGCCCACGTCACTACCGGCGTCGCCCGGGTCGCCGGGTTCCGGCGGGCCAGCGAGGTGGTCCTCGGCGGCGCTGTCCGCCACCTCGACGTCTCCCATCAGGCCCGCGAGATGTAGCTGCCGCTGCGGGTGTCGACCTTGACCCGCTCGCCGGGCTCGATGAACAGCGGAACCTGGATCTCGAGCCCGGTCTCGAGGGTGGCCGGTTTGGTCGCCGAGGTGGCGGTGTTGCCCGCGAATCCGGGATCGGTCTCGGTGATGGTCAGCTCCTTGGAGGCGGGCAGCTCTACCCCGACGATGCGTCCCTGGTAGAGCGTCACGCCGAGCTCGTCGGCCTCCACGAGATAAGCGGACGCCTCGCCGATCGCGGCCGGATCGGCGTGCATCTGGTCGTAGGTCGTGGTGTCCATCAGGACATAGTCGTCACCCTCGCGGTAGAGGAACTGCAGGGTCTTCTTCTCCATCATGGCCTGCTCGACGTCCTCGCCGGCCCGGAAGGTCTTGTCGACGACCTTGCCGGTCTCGACCTCCTTGAGCTTGGTGCGCACGACGGCCCCGCCCTTACCGGGCTTGTAGTGGTTCCAGTCGACGACCTGCTGCAGCTTGCCGTCGATGAGCAGCGTCATGCCGTTCTTGAGGTTGTTGGTCGAGACCACGGGGCATCACTCCAGGGACATCGGCGGGAAGTCATCGGCACGGGCCGCACGCGGCTGGCGTGACCGGATCGGACAGGCGGAGGGGGAGGCAGGCTCCGCGGCGGGCCCGTGGGCGGCGCGCGTCCGGCCAGCCGGGCACGTCACCCGGATGAGTCGGTGTCGTGGGCGCACACACCCCAGCTCAGGCCGGCGCCGGCTCCGAGCGCGAAGCCGGACACCCTCGGGCCGGCAGCGTAGCAGAGCACCCCCTGGCCGCCGCCGGGGTCGCCGGGACCTCAGAGCACGCGCAGGCCGCGCGGCGCGGCGGTGAGCACCCGCGCGGCGCCGTCGGTGACGAGCACGGTGTCCTCGATGCGCACACCCCCGACCTGCGACAGGTAGACGCCGGGCTCGACGGTCAGTGCCGTGCCGGAGGTGAGCGCCGCGGAGGATCCCCGCGCGATGGACGGCGCCTCGTGAATCTCGAGCCCGACACCGTGTCCGGTGCCGTGCACGAAATGGCGCGCGTGACCCGCCCGCTCGATGACCGTGCGCGCGGCGGCGTCGACCTGCCCGCCGGTGGCACCAGCGAGGGCGGCGGCCCGGCCAGCGGCTTGGGCCTGCTCAACGATCGCATGGACTTGGGCCAGCGGGTCGTCGAGGTGACCGATCGCGACGGTACGGGTGCAGTCGGCGTGATAGCCATCGACGCGGGCGCCGCAGTCGACGGTGAGCGGGTCACCGCGGGTCAGCGGCCGGGCCGTGGGCGCATGGTGGGGAGCGGCGCCATGAGGGCCGCTGGCCACGATCGTGGGGAAGGCGGCCGCCTCGGCACCCAGCGCCACGAACCGCGCCTCGAGGGCGCGGGCGAGGTCGAGCTCGCTCACGCCGACGGCGACCACGGTGTCCAGCAGCCAGCCCAGCGCTTCCACGGTCACCGCGCACGCCCGCTCGAGCCGCGCCACCTCGGCGTCGTCCTTGACGGCCCGCAGCGGCTCAACGAGCCCCTGCGTCGCCACGAGGTCGGCGCCGGCCTCGGCCGCACGGTCCTCCAGCGCCCGGCCGGAGGCGAAGCTCAGGTGGTCGGCCTCGACCGCGAGCCGACCGCCGTCGACCTGCGTCAGCGCAGCCCCGGTCGCATCCCGGGAGCGCAGCACGGGAAGCTCGGGCGCCTCGCTCGCCGCTCGGTCGAGGTAGCGGGCGTCGGTGACCAGACGGTCGTCGTCGGGATGCGCGCCGACGAGCAGCTGCCCGTTGGAGCCGGTGAAGCCCGACAAGTAGCGCACGTTGGCGGCGCCGGTGACCAGCAGCAGGTCCAGCTCATCGCGGGCGAGCGACGCGCGCAGCCGGTCGCGGCGAGCGGCGTGATCATGGGGTGGCAGGGCCGCAGGCTCAGGGCTCACGGCGGCGGGGGTCCCGCGGGGTCGCTGGGCGCGGTGCGCTGCGCGTGCAACGCCAGCGCGGCACGCACCGCCAGGGAGTAGCCGTGGATGCCGAAGCCGGCGATCGACCCGTGGCAGGCCGGGGCGATCACCGACGTACGCCGGAAGGCCTCGCGAGCGTGCACGTTGGACAGGTGCAGCTCGACCTTGGGGACCTCGAGGAGCTCGAGCGCGTCGTGCAGGGCATAGCTGGTGTGGGTCCAGGCACCGGCGTTGAGCACCACGGCGGCGGTGTCATCGGTGCGGGCGGCGTGCAACCGGGTGAGCAATTCGCCCTCGTGCTCGGTCTGCAGGTGCTCGAGGCGCGCACCGTGGGCCTCGGCCTCGATGCGGGCCGCCTCGACGACCTCGGTCAGGGTCACGGTGCCGTAGTGGGCGGGGTCGCGGGCGCCCAGCTGCGAGAGGTTCGGGCCGTGCAGCAGCAGGATGGTGATCACGAGGCGCTCCCGCACCGGCGGAGGGGGAGCGAGCCTACTGCCCGCCGGGCAGCGCGCCGTGCCGGATGCTTCGGTCGCA
>SLLJ01000196.1 GCA_007134165.1 Nitriliruptoraceae bacterium
CAGGGGTTCGACGACGAGCAGATCCACGCCTGGGCCACGACCTACACCGCGGAGTTCGGCTCGGGCGACGTGGACCGGTTCCTCGCCTGGATCGCGACGGAGCAGCAGCGCTGAGCGCCGAGGTGTCGGGCATCGGGACGTCGTCGTCCTCCCGCCCGGATCGGGCACGGCGCCGCCTCAGGGACGAGCGAGCGCGTGCCGGTGGAGCAGACCGGCGCGATCCACGCCAGTAGGCTCGTCGAGCAGCACCCACGCTCGACGCCCGAGCAACGCAAGGGTGTCGACCTCACCCTCGCGACGTTCCTCGACCTCCGGGAGCCCGGTCGGCAGAACGGCGGGCCGGGGGGGGGAGCCAGGACCGCTCCACCTCGGTGCAGGCTTCGAGGGCAACCTCCCCAGGAGCACGCTGATGGACCGCCTCGTCGACCGGCAGATCGGTGCGGAGGCCTGCGGGATCGGGGGGGCCCGCGAGCAGGTGCCGGACCGGGCCCGGGTCGTGGTGGTCGGCGGTGGCCTGCTCGGCGCGTCGGTCGCCTACCACCTGGCCCTGGTGGGGGTGAGCGACGTGGTGCTGCTCGAGCGCAACGTGCTTGGCAGCGGCACCAGCTGGCATGCCGCCGGGCTGGTGTCCCGCGGGCGCAGCTCGGTGTCGCTCAGCGAGCTGGCCAGCTACGGGGTGGACTGCTACGCCCGGCTGCAGGAGGAGACCGGCGTGGATGTCTCCTTCACCCGGTGCGGCTCGCTCGCGGTGGCGCGGACGCCGGGCCGCTGGGACGAGCTGCGCCGACAGCAGATGGTGGTCGCTCAGCTCGGCGTCGAGGCGCAGCTGGTCGGCCCCGACGAGGTCGCGCGGCTGTGGGCGCTGGCCCGCCCCGAAGGGCTGGTCGGTGGGCTGCACCAACCCCTGGACGGGCACGTCAACCCCGGCCACGCCGTGATGGCGTTGGCCCGGGCCGCGTACCTGCGTGGCGTGGCGGTGCGCGAACGCGTGGTCGTCGACGCCATCCGGGTCGAGGAGGGGACGGTCGTCGGGCTCGACACGAACCACGGGACGATCGCCGCGGAGCACGTCGTGCTGACGGCCGGGCTGTGGACCCGCGCGCTTGCCGGCACGGCCGGCGCCAACGTGCCGCTGTATGCCGCCGAGCACGTGCACGCCCGGACGGTCCCGATCGAGGGCGCCGAGGCCGACCTGCCGGTCCTGCGCGACCTCGACGGTTACTTCTACGCGCGCACCGAGTCCGGCCGGCTGCTGGTGGGGGCGTTCGAGCCGGACGGCAGGCCGCGCCCCGTCCAGGACATCACCGCCGACGGCTTCGCCGAGTTCGACCCTGACTGGGGCCACTTCGCCGGCGTGCGTCAGCTGGCCGAGGAGCGCATCCCGGCGCTGCGCGACGTCGGCTACGACCGCTTCGTCAACGCGCCCGAGAGCTTCACGCCCGACGGCAGCTTCTGCCTCGGGGAGACCGCCGAGGTCGCCGGGCTGTTCGTGGCCGCGGGGTTCAACTCCCAGGGTGTGATCTACGCCCCGGGAGCCGGCCGGGCGCTCGCGGACTGGATCGTGCACGGGGCGGCGGGGTTCGACGCCGCCGCGGTCGACGTGCAGCGGTTCGGTCGCCAGCAGGGCAGCTCGGCCTACCTGCACGCGCGGACCCGGGAGTCCCTGGGGCAGCTGTACGCCATGCACTGGCCGCACCGGCAGCCCGAGACCGCCCGGGACGTGCGGCGCACCCCGCTGCACGAGCGGCTGCAGCGGGCCGGAGCCTGCTTCGGCGAGACGGCCGGGTGGGAGCGGGCGAACTGGTTCGCCGACCCCGGGCAGCGACCGGAGTACCGCTACAGCTACGGCCCGCAGAACTGGTTCGAGCTGGCCGGGCGCGAGCACCGCGCCGCACGTCAGGCGGTGGCGCTGTTCGACCTCAGCTCGTTCACCAAGGTCGAGGTGGCCGGACCCGACGCGCTCGACGTGGTGCAGGAGGTGTGCGCCGCCGACCTGGACGTGGAGCCGGGGCGGGTCCGCTACACGCTCATGCTCAACCCGCGGGGCGGGATCGAGCTCGACGGCACCGTGACGCGGCTGGCCCCCGACCGGTTCCTCGTGGTCACGGCCGCCGGGAGCCACACCAGGACGCTGGGGACGCTGCGGCGCCGGGCCCGTGGCCGGGCGGTCGCGGTGTTCGACGCCACCGCGGGACTCGCGACGATCGCGATCATGGGCCCACGAAGCCGCGAGCTGCTGACGCGGATCTCGCCGGCGGCGCTCGATGACCGGTCGCTGCCGTATCTGCACGCCCGCGACCTCGAGGTGGCGTGCGGCCACGCCCTGGCGCTGCGCACCAGTTTCGTCGGTGAGCTCGGCTACGAGCTCTACCCGAGCGCGGACGAGGCGGTCCACGTCTACGACGCGGTGGTCGAGGCGGGTCGTGACCTCGGCCTGGTGCATGCCGGCTACCACGCGCTGGACTCGCTGCGCTGCGAGAAGGGCTACCGGCACCTCGGCCACGACATCGGCCCGGGGCTGAACCCCGAGGAGGCAGGGCTGCTGTTCGCGGTGTCCCGGCGCAAGGCGACCGACTTCGTGGGACGAGCGGCCCTGCGGCACGGCCCTGGGCCGCGGTGGCGCACCCGCTTCGTGCGCCTCGACGAGCCGCGCATCCTGCTCCACCACGACGAGCCCATCCTGCACGCGGGGCGCCGGATCGGTCGGGTCACCAGCGGTGCCTACGGGTGGACGCTGGGCGGCGCCTGCGGCCTCGCCCTCATCGACGAGCACGAGGCGCG
>SLLJ01000429.1 GCA_007134165.1 Nitriliruptoraceae bacterium
CGTCGGCGTACCACCCGGTGGGTACGGCCGCCTCGGCCCCCGCGTGACCGACCCACCGGCTCTGAAGCTGGGCGGTGTTGTGCGCGCGTCCTCGTCCAGGCCTGACCGCCCAAAGTCACGGCTTCCGCGCGCCGAGTTCAACTGGCGTGAGCAGCGACTTCGCGGTCGAGTCGGTCGCCGAGGCGATCGGCTTCGATGTCGAGGTCGTACTGGGCCTGGAGGTTGAGCCAGAACCGTGGGGTGGTGGCGAAGTAGCGGGAGAGGCGCAGGGCGGTGTCGGCGGTGACGGCCCGCTTGCCGTGCACGATCTCATTGATGCGTCGCGGTGGAACGCTGATGTCCTTGGCGAGCCGGTACTGCGACAGTCCGGCGGGTTCGAGGAACTCCTCGAGCAGCACCTCGCCGGGGTGGACGGGTGGGAGCTTCGTCGTCATGGTCACCTCCTAGTGGTAGTCCACGATCTCGACGTCGTAGGCGTTGCCGGCCTCCCAGCGGAAGCAGATCCTCCACTGGTCGTTGATGCGGATGGAGTGCTGTCCTTGCCGGTCGCCTTTGAGTCGTTCGAGTCGGTTGCCGGGAGGGACCCGCAGGTCGGTGAGTTCCTCGGCGGCGTCGAGCATCCGCAGCTTGCGCAGGGCAGCTTCGCTCAGCTCGGGAGAGCACTTCTTGACCCGCTGCCGCGCAGCGAGGCGTTCGGTGTCGCGGTCGCGGTAGGTGCGGATCATCGCCCGAGATAGTAACGCGTCGCGTTACGTCCTGCAATGGTCGGTCCCGCAGTTGTGTGCGCCGCCCATTCCAGCCGAACCCGCACATCGTCACGGTCTTGACCGGGTGGCGATACAGGGCGCTTCCTACGCCGCACTCGGACGAGCCAGGGCGTAGAGGGCGACGGCGGTGCCGTCGAGATCCATGCGTTGGTCGCAGGCAGCCCCGAGCTTCTCCGCGACGCGGATCGACGCGTGGTTGTCCGGCTGGATTAGGTGGATGAGTTGCTTCAGGTCGAGCGTCTCCCACACCCAATCGGCAGCCAGTTGGGCGGCCTCGGTTGCCAGGCCCTCGCCCCAGCGGGCTCGGTCGAGGAGCCACCCGAGCTCGACTCCCGGCCATCCCTCCGGGTGGTAGAGGCCGACCCGCCCGAGCACTGCACCTGTCGAGTGTTCCGTGATCGCCCACATGCCGTAGCCCCGCAGCTCCCAGTGCCCGAGCAGGTACGCCAGTGCGTGCCAGGCGCGGTCAGGCGGCATGGGCGAGCCGTCGCCGATGTAGCGCATGGTCACCGGGTCCCCGCAGATGTGACGCAGCGCGTCGGCATCGCTCGATGTCCAGCCGCGCAGTCGCAGCCGCTCGGAGTCGAGTACAGGGATCTCGGCCATGTGAGCTCCGTGGGCGCGGCGTGTTCGTACCAGCGCAAGACGCTACTTCACCCGCGTATCGTTTCGGGCGGCAGTGGCCTCCAGCCCAGCGCACATCATCACGGATGTCGCGCGGGTGATGTGTAGCGCCATCAGGGCGTCTTTGCGATGCCGACGTGAGTGTCGAGGCGGGTAGGTCCCGTCGGTCCCTGCCCGCGGGTCGGCGGCTCTTCGAGCGGCAGAAGGTATAGTTGTAGAACTACTGTGTCTATAGTAGGAGTACTATGCACAGCGCAGGGAGCGGCCAGGTGATTTCAACCAGGGAGCCGGAACCCAGATGAGGCCCGATGGGGGGCGCGCGGGTGACCCGGTCGTCTGCGTCCGCGGTCTGCGGATGCGGTACGGGGACCACGACGTCCTCGACGGCGTTGGGTTCGAGATCCGGGCCGGCGAGGTCGTGGTGTTGCTGGGCCCGAACGGTGCGGGCAAGACGACCACGATCGAGATCCTCGAGGGCTTCCGCCGCCCGTCCGCGGGCGTGGTGGAGGTCCTCGGAGTCGATCCGCTGCACGCCGACGAGACGTGGCGGGCCCGGGTCGGGGTGCTGCTGCAGTCGTGGCGCGACCACGCCAGATGGACACCGGAGGACCTGATCGGGCATCTCGGCGCCTACTACGCACCCTTCGCCGAGCCCGGTCGGGCGCGCCCGGTCCCCACCGACGAGCTGATCAACCTTGTGGGCCTGGGTTCCGTCGCCGACCAGCGGATCATCACCCTGTCCGGCGGTGAGCGTCGGCGCCTCGATGTCGCCATCGCGATCGTGGGGCGCCCGGAGCTGCTGTTCCTAGACGAGCCAACGGCCGGGTTCGACCCGCAGGCGCGCCGTGAGTTCCACGAGCTGGTGCACCGCCTGACCGACCTGGACGGCACCACGGTGCTGCTGACAACCCACGATCTCGGCGAAGCCGAAACCCTCGCCGACCGGATCCTGATCCTTGCCGGCGGTCGGATCGTCGCCGACGGCTCCTCGGATGCGCTCGCCCGCCAGGTCCGGGCCAGCGCCGAGGTGCGCTGGACCCGGGGCGGGCAGCGCTTCGTGCACGCCACACCGGACGCGACCCACTTCATCCGGCAGCTGCTGGCCGAACACCCGGATGGGATCGAGGACCTGCAGGTCCGCCGAGCCAGCCTCGAGGACACCTACCTCGAGCTGGTCCGGGCCCACCTCGACGGCAGCGCCACACCGGCCCCGGTGACCCTGCTGCAAGGAGGCGGGTGATGTCGCCCAGGCTGCATGCCGCCCGGATCGGGGTGCGTCGCGGCTGGCACGAGTTCGTGATCGGGTTGCGCAGCCCGCAGGACCAGAGCTTCTACGTCACGATGGGGCTCGGCGCGCTGGCCCTGATGTGGTTCAACCGCGACGAGGTCC
>SLLJ01000488.1 GCA_007134165.1 Nitriliruptoraceae bacterium
CTGCAGCGGCGGGTGTTCTGGGCCAGCCAGGGATGAGCACACCACCCACCCGGCCGGCTACCGCGGCGGCAGGTGCGGGGCGGGCAGGTCGAGGTCGGCGAGCTCCGCGGCTGCCTGGCCCGCGCGCCAGCCATGGCCGTTGCTGATCGTGGACCGGCGGTTGACGAGGTCCGGGAAGGCGGCCGCCTGCGCGTCGTCCAGCCGCTGCTCACGCGCCGCGAGCACCGGCAGCAGCCGCCCCTCGCCGGCTTCGGTCGAAGCGCTGGCGGCAACCTCCTGATCGGTAGCGGCCCGCAGCCGTTCGCCGATGCGGTGACCGAAGCCGAAGAGGAACGAGCGACGAAACGAGCGCGTCCGCGAGCGGCCCGACGCATCGCGCACCGGCCCGTGGCGAGTCATGGCCGCGGTCGCCTGCGTGAGCAGGGAGGTGGCCAGCAACTCCACGGCGTCGAGGTCATGGTCATAGGCGATCGCGGTGACCCAGCCGAAGTCCGGCGAGTAGACGACCCGGCACCGGTTGGCCCCGGCGACACTCGCGATCAACGACGCCTTGGCGTCGGCGTACGGGTCGTCGACGACCAGGCGCCGCACCGAGGGATCGCCGACGTCGTCGACCTCGTGCAGCAGGGCCTCGTCGATGGCATGCCGGGCGATGAGCTCCTGGGCCTTGGCGGTGAACGCCTCGGCCTCGTCCTCGAAGGTGGTGGACTCCGCCTTGGCGAGCAGGGCGCGGACCCGGGCCGTCATTCGCGGGTCGAGCCGACTGCTCCCGCCGGTCGGGTCACCAAGGGCGCTGCCCGGCGGTGGGATGGTCGCCGGGAGCTCGGGGAGTCCTCCCAGCAGCCAGAGCACACCCAGACCGTTCAGCAGACGGTCACGGGACGGACGACGATGGTCCTGCGCCTGGTGGGCGTCGGCCCCCGGCACGAGGTCCTCGAGCTGGTCACGCCAGCGCTGGTGCAGGTCCTCCCGACGCCGACGGCGCTGCCGCCCGTCGGCGACCACCGCCGCCGTCAACTGGCCCACCCCGTCCTCGTCGAGTCGGCGTCCGCCCACCTGCACCAGATCGGCAGGGGTCCACCCGCGGGCGAAACAGGCGGCGAGTTCGCCTCCGAGCCGGTCGTCGAGCACCTCGAGCGCGATGGCCGGCGCGACGAGGAGCCGATCCAGGGCCTGGGCCACGACGGTGGGCGGCGCCCGGCCGATCACCCGGGCCGCCTGCTCGACGATGTCCTCGACCTCCCGCCGGGTCGGGGGCGGCTCCCGAGTCGTGGCCCGGGGGTCCTGACCAGAGCGGGCGTCGTGATCGGAGCGGGGGTTCTGACCGTGGTCAGCACCTGGCCCGGGATCGGTCGCGGGTTGCGGTCGCGGTGGCCGGTGGCGGGCCGCTGCCTGCCGCTGGCGACGCTTGGCCGCTCGTCGTTGCTGGTTGTTCTTTCCCATGCGGCGCAGTCTGACCGGTCCGGGCCTCGATCGCGAGCCGACGCGGCTCGCGGTTGTGGACGACGCAGCCGTTGGTCGGCACCGAACCGGCGCCGAGCTCCTGCCAACATGGCGTACCCCGACGGTCACCCGCGTCCGGCACCCTCCGCCGCATCCACGACTCGGGCCGGTCGTGTCACGGGCTCGGCCGCTATCGTCCCCTGCCATGAGTCTGCCCACCGCCCCCGTCGACGAGCGCCTGCCTGGGCGCCTGCAGGCGACCTTCTGGCCGGGTGAGCCGGTGCCCTCGGTCGGGCACCTGGCGCTGTGGGGGCTGCCGGCCGACGACCTCGAGTCGGCGATGCTCGCCCTGGGCTTCGCAGCGGGACGTCCGGCCACGCTGCGCACGGTGCTCCCGCGTACCGCCCGGGCCCACACCCGCACCGCCCCGGCCGAGGTCCCGGCCCGGCTGGTCCAGGTGCCCGCAGCGACCGCCTCGCTGGTCGCCCTGCCGCCCGCCACGGACTGGCCGGCCTGGCAGCGTCCCGCCGACAGCATCCTGGCCTGGAGCCTGGCAGCGAAGCTCGCGGCCGAACTCGTCATCACCGGCCGACTGGTCCCAACGCTGCGGGTCGCCGGGCCGATGGCCGTCGCCGCCTGGCGCGCCGCCCCGGGCGCCGATCGCCGGGTGGCGCAGTTGGCCGCGGCGATGCCACCGGCCGCCCATGCGTTGATGACCGACGAGCACGACGCCATCTGGCGCGCCGAGGCGCTGCTCACCGCCTTCCTCGACGCGGTCGCCGACGCACTGGGCCGGACCCAAACGCGCTCCGGTGCCAAGGGCCGCCGGACACCAGGCGCGCTGGCCGCCTCCTGGGCCGAGGCGCTCGGCAACTCGGTCGGCGTCCTGCCCGTGCCCCCGGGCAGCGAGCGCCTCGAGGCGGGGCTGCGCGCCTGGTCGGCTCCGCTGCTCGACGCCGAACGGCAGACCGGCGCCCGGCTGTGCCTGCGCCTGTCGCTGCCCGACGACCCTGCGACCCTCCGGGCCGACGACCCTGCGGCCCTCCGGGCCGACGACCCGGGCAGCACCCCCGTACCCGACCGCCACACCGAGGGCCACTGGCGCCTCGATTTCCTCCTGCAGGCCGCCGACGACCCGAGCCTGATGGTCCCCGCCGCGGACGTGTGGCAGCACACCGGCAGCCGACTGCCGCTCGGCGAGCGAGAGGTGCACCACGCCCAGGAGTCGCTGGTGCGTGGCCTGGCCGAGGCCGCCCGGCTGTTCCCCCCACTGGCCAAGAGCCTGGACCAGGCGACCCCCGACCACCTCGACCTCGACGCCGCCACCGCGGGCGACCTGCTGTCCGACGCGGCCTCGCTCACCGCCGGCGGCATCGGGGTGCTGCTGCCCGCCGAGCTCACCGCCGGCGGGCAACGCCGGCTGCGCGCCCGGTTGCGGGCCCGCGCCAGCACCCCGGCAGCGCCCGGCAACGAACGGGCCGGTGGGCTGGACGAAGCCAGCCTGGCCGGCTTCACCTGGGAAGCGGCACTGGGTGACGACACCATCGACCCCGAGGAGTTCGCGCGCATCGTCGCGCTCAAGCAGCCGCTGGTGCGGTGGCGGGGGCACTGGGTACGGGTCGATCCCGACGAGGCGGCCACCCTCGCCGCACAGCTCGGCGCCGCACACCCCGCCGAGATGACCGAGGTGCTCGGCGCCGCCCTGCTCGGTGAGCAGCAGATCGAAGGTCTGGGCACCGTCGAGGTGGCGGCCGAGGGCGCGCTGGCCGAGTTGGTCGCCCGGTTGCGCGACGGCAGCGAGCTCACCGCCCGCACCGACCGGGTGCAGGCAACGCTGCGGCCCTACCAGCAACGTGGGGTCGGCTGGCTGCAGACCCTGGCCGATCTGGGCCTGGGTGGGATCCTCGCCGACGACATGGGACTGGGCAAGACCCTGCAGTCCATCGCTCTGCTCGCCGACCGGCCCGGCGACCGGCCCCACCTCGTGGTCTGCCCGGTGTCGGTGGTCGGCAACTGGGAGCGTGAGCTCGCCCGCTTCGCCCCCGACCTCGAGGTGGTCCGTCATCACGGCACGCAGCGTGTCCGCGAACCTGAGGCCTTCGAGCCCGGCAGGGTCGTGGTCACCAGCTACGGGGTGCTGCGGCTCGATGCGTCGCTGCTCGCCGGGGTCGACTGGGACGTGGTCGTGCTCGACGAGGCCCAGCAGGTCAAGAACCACCTCACCAAGGCGGCCCGGGCCGCCCGGGGCCTGCCGGCCTCGATGCGGCTGGCGCTGACCGGGACCCCGATCGAGAACCGGCTGGCCGAGCTGTGGTCGATCCTGGACCTGACCACCCCGGGGCTGCTCGGCCACTTCGCCGGCTTCCGCCGTGCCTACGCCGCCCCGATCGAGCGCTGGCAGGACCCGGACGCCACCCGCCGCCTGCGACTGCTGACGGGCCCATTCGTGCTCCGTCGCACCAAGGCGGATCCCGACATCGCTCCCGAACTGCCCGCCAAGACCGAGATGACCGTGACCTGCTCGCTCACCCCCGAGCAGGCCACCCTCTACCAGGCCGCGGTCGACGAGGCGCTCTCCGAGGACCTCGGCGAGGGCATCGAACGTCGCGGCCGGGTGCTGGCGCTGCTCACCGCCCTCAAACAGATCTGCAACCATCCGGCGCAGTACCTCGGCGAACGTGGTCCCCTCCCGGGCCGTTCGGGCAAACTCGCCCGCACCGTGGAACTGCTCGCCGAGGTGGTCGAAGCCGGTGACCGCGCGCTGATCTTCACCCAGTACCGGCAGATGGGCGACCTGCTCGCCGCGCACCTGACCGAGGTGCTCGACCTGCCCGCCGTGCCGTTCCTGCACGGTGGGGTGTCCCGCCCGGCCCGGGAGGCGATGGTCGACGCCTTCCAGCACGACGACGCGGCCCCACCGCTGCTGCTGATCTCGCTCAAGGCGGGCGGCACCGGACTCAACCTCACCCGGGCCACCCACGTGCTGCACGTCGACCGGTGGTGGAACCCGGCGGTGGAGGATCAGGCCACCGACCGCGCCTACCGCATCGGGCAGCAACGGGCGGTCCTGGTGCACAAGCTGGTCACCACCGGCACGCTCGAGGAGCGCATCGCGGCGATGATCGACGACAAGCGCGCGCTGGCCGGCGCGGTGCTCGGCGAAGGCGAGGCGTGGCTGACCGAACTCGATGACGACGCCCTGCGTGACCTGGTGGCGCTGCGCACCGACGAGGTGGCCGACCCGTCACAGGAGGAGGTGGCATGAGCGGCCCTCAGCGCTTCGGGCTGACCTGGTGGGGCCAGCGTTGGATCGAGGCGCTCGAGGCGCTCGGGGCGCTGTACGCCAACCGTCTGCCCCGGGGGCGGACCTACGCCCGCAAGGGCGCGGTCGAGAAGCTCACGGTGGAGCCCGGCACGGTCACCGCCGCGGTGCAGGGCACCCGCTCCCGGCCCTACCGGGTGCGCCTGACCCTGCCGGTGTTCTCCGACACCGAATGGGACGCGATCGTTGCCTCGCTGTCGGCCCGCCTTCGCCACGCCGCCGAACTGCTCGACGGCCGCATGCCCGAGGACGTCGACGACGTGCTCGCCGAGCATGGCCTGTCGCTGTTCCCCACCGCCCGGGAGCTGTCCACGCGGTGCACCTGCCCGGATGTGGCCAACCCCTGCAAACACGTCGCGGCGGTGCACTATGTCCTCGCGCAGAGCTTCGACGCCGACCCGTTCCTGCTTCCCACCCTGCGCGGCCGCGACCGCAGCACGCTGCTGGCCGCGCTGCGCGCCGCACGCGCCGGCAGCGACGAGGTCGAGGACGTCGAGGTGGCCGACGACGGGCCATTGCCGCGCTCGGCCCTGATCGCCCGCGAACTGTTCACGACACCGGGCGTACTGACCGCCGTGGCCGTACGCCCTCACCCGCCCGAGGACCCCGGTGCGGTGCTGCGTCGGCTGGGTCCGCCTCCGGAGCTCGAGGCCGCCGAATCAGCGGTCCAGCACCTGCTGCGCGACGCCGCCCAGCGGGCCTGGGACCTGCTTGACGGTGACGCCGACCCGGTGGCCAACGCGCTGCTGCGGCTGGGCCGGGCGAGCGTGGCCCAGCTCGCGGAACTCACCGACCTGCCGCCCGACGAGGTCCGGGCCGAGCTGCGCCGGCTGCGCGAGGACGGCCGCGTCGAGGTCAGCGGCCGAGGTCGTGGCACGCGCTACCACCTGCTGGGCTGAGCGCGGCGCAACAAGCTCGGGACCTCAGCCCAGGATCGTGCGCACGTCGCCGACGATCACGATGGTGAGCAGCACCACCGCCGCCACGATGAACGCGGTGTAGGGCCAGCGATGGCGGTAGTCGGCCATCCAAACCCGTCGCAGGCTGGTGACCGCCAGCACGACCGCAACCGCCGACAGCGCCAGCGACAGTGGGGCCGCCAGCACCCCCGCCCATCCGATGAGGGGCACCACCAGCGGGATCACCGCGTAGGTCAGCACGCAGCGAACCGCCGAGAGCACCAGCGACCCGCGCAACTCGAACATCGCGCGTGGGGACGCGTCCTGGATCAGCAGCGCCTGGCGCACCAGCCGGTCCAGCGGGGAACGTACGAGTGGCGCAGCCGGCTGCGGCGTCGTTGCGTCGAGGTCAATCGCATCGGACGAGGAGGGCATGGGGATGGGCTTCCTCCCGGGGTCGCCGGCCGTGGTCCGTGGTGGTGATGAGGGTACCGGCGGTGCGCGGCGCTCCTGCACTCCCAGCGAGCGTAGAATCCGCGGCCCGCGGCGTCGCCGGTCGCCGCCCACACCAGGAGACGCCGTGGCCGCCACGCCCGAACCCGCCACCCGGGTGCGCCGCATCCCCGAACTGCAGCGCCACGACCAGCGCGACCTCGAGGCGGTGCTCGACGCCGGCCTGGTCGCGCACGTGGGCATCGTCGACGACGCACAGCCCTACGTGCTGCCGCTGGCCTACGTGCGCGACGGCGACCGGCTGCTCCTCCATGGCTCCACCGGCAGTCGGCTGCTGCGCGCGCTGGCAGCCGGAGCACCGGCGTGCGCGACGGTGACGCTGATCGACGGGCTGGTGGTGGCACGTTCGGCCTTCGAGTCCTCGATGCACTACCGTTGCGCGATGGTCTTCGGCCGCTGCGCCCCCGTCGAGGACACCGAGGTGGCGCTGCAGCGGTTCACCGACGGCCTGCTGCCGGGACGCAGCGGCGAGGTGCGGGCCAGCCACCCCAAGGAGCTGGCCGCGACCCAGGTGCTCGAACTGCCGATCGAGCGGTGGTCGGTCAAGGCCAGCGACGAAGATCCCGAGGACTCCGAGGAGGACCTCGCCGGCGACTCCTGGGCTGGGGTGCTCCCCATCGAGTGCCGTTTCGGTACGCCCCGGCCGGCGGCCGACCTGCGCCGTGGCATCCCGGTCCCGGCCTCCGTGCGGCAACTCGCACAGCGGACGATCACCCCGCCGGGGACCGCCGCGGGCTAGGGACGCACCGCGTCAGGGCACCGAGTCGACCGTCGGCGGGCGGGTCTGGTTGAGCACGACACCGAGGTGGCGGGCCCAGGCCAGCGCGTCGACCTGGATCCGAGCGAGGCCTGCGGGGCTCAGCCCCAGCGACACCCCGCTCGAGACGACACCGTTCCAGTCCGCCCGCTCGGCGCACAGGGCGATGTCGAGCACGGTCCGCAACTCTCCCCGCTGGCCGCCGAGCGCGGCTGCGACCTCGTCGCTGAGCGGCAGTTCGGCGAGCACCTCGGGTTCGAGCACCCCGTCGTGGCCCAACGCCGAGAACATCCCCAGGCTGAAGGCATCGAGCTGCCGTGGTGAGCCGAGCGCCTTGTGCAACGACTCGCAGTGCCGGGCCCGGACCGCCGCGAGGGTGGCCATCTCCGGGTGGCCGTCGCGCACGGCCGCGGACAGGACCAGCAAGCGCACCCAGCGCCGCACGGCACGGTCACCCAGCATCAGCAGTCCGTCGCGGATCGAATCAACCTCCCGCCAGCGCAGCCCCGGCGAGGTCACCAGCCGCAGGAAACGGTCGGCCAGGGTGACGTCCTGCCGGATCAGTGCCTCGACCTGGTCGAGGTCGAAGAGTTCCGCGCTGCAGGCCTGCAGAAGCGACAGGTGCGTCGCCGACAGCCCGACCGGTCGCACGGTGCGCACGATGCGAGGCTGCGTGAAGAAGAAGCCCTGGACGAACGAGGCCCCGGCCGCCACGGTGCGATCGAACAGGGCCGGGGACTCGACCCGACCGGCCACGACCGTGACCTCGCGGGCGACCAGGTCCCGGATCAGGCGCAGCGCCGGTAGCGTCCCGCTGGCGACCAGATCCACCTTGACCAGGTCGACGTCGTCGACCAGCGTCAGGCGAGGATCGTCGGGCACCACGTCGTCGAGCAGCACCCGGAACCCGGCCCCGCGGTGCTGGCGCAGCGAGCGACGCGACGGCGCGAACTCGTCGCCCATCCGCGGCAGCTCCAGGACCAGGCGCTCGGCGGGTAGGTCGAGCAACTCGCCGGACTCGAACGCGTCGATCGGCACGTTGATGTGCGCGTCCTCGTCGTCGTTGACGAGGTGCTCACGCCAACCGAGCACGCCCTCGATGAGCACGGCCGCCGTGGCGCGGACGTCATCAACGGCCGAGTCGTCGATCTTCCCGGCGACGTCGCGGTGCAGGAGTTCGTAGGCGACGACGGTGACGTTGCGATCCAAGATCGGCTGCCGGGTGATGAGGACCTCGCCGAGCAGACCCTCGGTGCCCCCGTCGGGGTGTGGTGTCATCCGGTGCTCCAAGGCCTCGGGTGCGGCGGGCGTTCGCTTCACCTGTCGTGTCGGCCATCGTAGGCGGCGGTGCAGCGGCGGATCGTGGGTTGCCGTCATGAGACCGCCACCGTGTCGCCTGGCGTCGTCCCCGGTCTGGATGCTGGGGAGCGTCGCGGTCGTGCCGCGAGGAGCGTTCCTGACGCGAAGCCGGTCACCACGAAACGACCAGGCCGTCATCCGTAGCCCGACAAGTCCGACAGGTCGCAGGAGCCATCGGAGGGGCATCCCAACCCCGTCGGGACCAGATCCCCGACGCAGACCGGACGCTTCGCCACCACGCCTCGTTCCAGAGCGACATCGAAACGGAGGGCTCGACCTGCGCCGGAGATTCGAGCAGGCAGGAGCTTCCCCTCGCCGCACCGGTCCGAAGACCGTTGTCCATCGTCCTCGTCCACCTCGGGAACCAGGTCAAGCCAACCCGTTTGGCAAACTCCTGCACCCGCGACGCGGAAGGAAGCCCACGCCTGGGGCGCAGGCAACCGTGGCCCCGACGACCAGTAGGGTTGGTCTGCGACCCAGGCCACACCAGCATGCGAGGGTTGTCACCTGCCGAACTATCCGATGCGTCATCGTCTCGGAACCATCGACGTGGTCCATCGCGAATACACGCCAGCGCTGAGCCGTGACGTCGGGCTTGCTCTGCCGGTCATCCAGCGTGCGTGGCCATCCTTCGAGCAGTCGTTCGACTCACTGCGGGGGCGGAAGTTCCTGGGGGGGATTCTCCAGCGCGAGCGCATCTGCCGCCTGTGCTCGACCCGCCTGGAAAGCGACACCCACCGATCATTCGGCCTGGACGACACCTCGATCCCGGGTGGCTGCTATCTCCGGCTCCGCCTGGTCGGGCAGGTACCTGCGGTCTAGGGTCAAATTGCAGAAGCCTTCGACACACTGATGGAGCACGCTGCGGCGGATGACCGGCGACCGGCCATTGAGTTCTATCGGCGTGAGGGACACATCGACTGTCTGCTGCCCGTCGCGTCGGCCCCTTGCCCTTGCATGACCTGAAGGAGTCGCTGCTCCCGCGCTACGCATCCGACTCGCAGGTCACGTGGCGCCTCGCAGACAATCCGTGGAGTCCGCCGTTCTTGGGAGCGGTGCCGTGGCGACAGCGTTGGGGCCATGCGTGGTGGTGGATGGATTCGTGCGATCGGGCTCGATCTCGACCGGGTGGCTGCCCTTGACGGGTACCCGTACACGATCCCGGCCGTGCAGAGGTTGGAGGACGAGTTCACGCTCGATCCGGCGGTCACGTTTCTGGTAGGCGCGAACGGCAGCGGCAAGTCCACCCTCATCGAGGCGCTTGCCGTCGCGGTCGGGTTCAACGACGAGAGCGGGAGCGACAGCATCACCTTCCAGACCCGGAACTCGACATCGCCGTTGCACGAGGCGCTGCGGGTTGTCCGCGACGTGCGGCGGCCCCCGACGGGCGTCTTCCTGCGTGCCGAGAGCCTCTTCAACCTCGCGACCAAGGTGGAGGCGCTCGGTCCCGAGGTCGCTCAGGCGTATGGAGAGCGAGGCCTCCACGACCAGTCACACGGCGAGTCGTTTCTGTCGCTCGCGCTGCCCTGGTTCGGGCCGAACGGGCGGTACCTCTTGGACGAGCCTGAGGCCGCGCTGTCCCCACAGGGATGTCTCGCGTTGCTGCGCCGTATCGATGATCTGGTGGACGAAGGTGGACCGTTCATCATCGCCACCCACTCCCCGCTGCTGATGGCCTAGCCCGACGCGACGATCGATGAACTCGACGATCAAGGACTCCAGCGCACCTGCTTCGACGACACCCAACATGTCGCCCTCTACCGCGCGTTCCTCGCCTCACCGGAAGCGTTCCTCCGCCACCTGCTGTACTGACCGCCTCACGAGCGTCCCGTGACCACAGCGGCTGGTCGCGGGTTCCGAATCGTACGGTGTCGGGATGGCCACCACGATTGGGCACCCCCACGATGGCGCGATCGAAGCCGCCGATCAACCGATGGGCGAGGAACGGTTCCCGCGGCCTCACCGTCCCCCGGAGAGAGGCTCCTCGGCGGGCGGTGACAACCTGTCGCGCTCGCGGAAACGCCCGTCTGGGCTCTCCACTTGAACGGAGTGGAGCAAGTAGGGGACAGCATGTCGTGGCTTCAGTTGCCCAGTGATCGCAACATCTTGTGGTTACTCCGCTGAGGTGGAGAGCCCAGACGCCCGTTCCTGCTCCTCGCTGCCCTCCACGGGCGGCGACAGGTTCGCGATGTCTCGGAGGTCTTGCGAACGTCCGGATGCCCGCGTGATGCGGATGAGCGCGTCCAGACCGACGCAGCGGGTCTGCACGCGGCTACCCGAACTCAGCCCGACTGCCCGGCGCAAGCTCCTGGTGCCCGACGCCGACGAAGAGCTCGCCGACCTGCGCGTCCCACCGCGACGCCTCGACGATATCGTGCACGGCAGGCGGACCGTCACCGCTGACAGCGCCCTGCGACACGGCCGGTGACCTGCGCTGCGCGCAATCGCGTGCGGTCATGATCTGGTTCTCGTGCAGCCTCTCGGGTATGGCTTGCGGGGGTCAGTTCAACGGCCTTGGTCGCTCATGGCTGCTGCCAGGGTCGAGGTGTCGCAACGCTGAGTGCCTGGGCGTTGGCGTTGTGCGCGCGACATGCAGCACGACCGGGGACCGTCACGATGATCGTCGCGAACCCTCGCCTGCCGATCGGAATCC
>SLLJ01000489.1 GCA_007134165.1 Nitriliruptoraceae bacterium
CCGTGTGGCCGGTCCGGTCCGTGCCGGAGCCTGTGCGCCAGCCCGACCCGCAGTCCGAGCCGGACGTGGCGTACCCAGGCGGTCATTGGTGTCCGCCTCCGTACGCCGCATCCTCCACGCTGGACCACGTGGCGTACCCAGGCGGTCATTGGTGTCCGCCTCCGTACGCCGCGTCCGTGCCCGGCGCCGTTCCCGCCCCGCCCTGTGCATGCAGCGCGCAGCCGCCTACGGCTTGCGGGCACAAGCGCTGCCGCGGCAGCGCTTCGGAGTGATGATCGCGCGCACTCGGCTTCCAGCGCATCGCAGGTGCTCCGGGGGCGGTCGAACCCTGCCATCGACGGCGCTCAGCGATCCGGCCCCGCCGCCGAACCGTCAGGGGTTCGGCAGCCGTCGGTGGCCCGGTTCGCCGACGTGGCGTACCCAGGCGGTCATTGGTGTCCGCCTCCGTACGCCGCGTCCGTGCCCGGCGCCGTTCCCGCCCCATTCCGGTCGGCCCGGCCTACTTCAGGTGCTGGCCGCGCTCGGCGTAGCGCTTGCGGCGGAACACGTCGGTGCGCGCCGAGGCGACACGGTCGAGCACCAGCAGCCCATCCAGATGGTCGAGTTCGTGCTGGAGGGCGCGGGCCTCGAAGCCCTCGGCCTCGAGGACCCGAACCTGATCGTCGGGGGTCGTGCCCCGCACGACCACGGAGGTCGATCGCCGGACGTCGCAGGTGTAGTCGGGGACCGACATGCAGCCTTCGCGTTTGATCTCAGATCCCTCGGCCAGCACCAGTTCGGGATCGAACAGCACCACCAGCCCGTGGTTGCCCGGCGGGGGCTTCTTCATGACCGAGACGTCGAGGCAGAACGCCCGGGAGGCCACGCCCAACTGGGGTGCGGCCAGCCCGATGCACCCCGGGGAGTCGTACATCGTGTCCACGAGGTCGGTCGCCAGTTGGCGTTCACGTGGTCCGATTGATCCGACGGGTCCGGCCAGGCCCTTGAGCACCCGGGCCGGGTAGGTGACGACGCGTTTGACGGTCACCTAGTAGGTCTCCGCGTCGATCGTTCGCAGCGTGTGGTCGACCCCGAGTCCGTCGCAGACCTCGGACAGCCGGTCGGCGAGCTGCGGTTCGTCGGCGGCCACCACCTCGATGACCATCGCGTACACCGGGTCCTCGTCGCCGATGACCTGGGTTTCGAGGTCGGTGATGTTGGCTCCGAGCTCAGCGATCGCTCCGGTCACCCCGGCCACGATCCCGGGCCGGTCCGCCCCGTAGACACTGAGCAGATGGGTGGGTTCCACCCGGGAGCGGACCCCGGAGGCGGGGCTCACCGAGATCGTCAGCCCGAGCTCCGCGGTCGCCTCCTCCAGCGCAGCGCGCAGCGCACCCGGATCGTCGTCGGTCGCGACCAGCAGCACGATCGCGAAGTGGCCGCCGAGGATCGTCATCGCCGAGTCCTCGAGGTTGCCCCCGCGGGCGTGCAGGACGCGGGTGACGGTGGCGACGATCCCGGGACGGTCGGCGCCGACGGCGGTGACGGCGAGGTCGGGCACAGCAGCCTCCTTGGCGGTGGCTGGCAGGCTACTGCGCCGGGCTACGGGGCCGAGGCGTCGGCGCTGCCTGCCAACCGGCGGCCGCGCTCGATGACGGCCGAGCGGCGGGCGTCGACCGCGGCCGGGTCCACGGCGACGGCGCGTCCGATCCGTCGCTCCTCGGCCAGTGCTTCGGCCAGGGGCAGCCCGTCGAGCGCCCGGGAGGTGGACATCACGCTGCGGAGCACCTCGGCGTCGGTGCCGGCGATCGCCTCGCCGACGGCCAGGGTCGCCTCATGCAGGTGGGCGTGGGGCACGACCTGGTTCACCAGGCCCATGGCCCGCGCCTCGTCGGCTGGGACGAACCGGCCGGTCAGCGACATGCCGAGTGCTTCGCGCCGGCCGACCTGGCGGGGCAGCAGCACGGTCATCCCGCCCGAGGGCACGATGCCGACCCGGGCGTGCGTGTCCGCAAAGGTGGCACGCTCCGAAGCGATCGCCAGGTCGCAGCACAGCACCAGCTCGAGTCCGCCGGTCACCGCTGGACCGTTGACCGCAGCGATCGTGGGGGTCGACAGCTCCTGCAGGGTGCGCCACGGGTCGGCGTCGAGCTGCTCGACGCGTTCCAGGGCGAGTTCGCCGGCGCTGACCGATCCGAGGTCGAGTCCGGCGCAGAAGGCCGGGTCGGCGCCGGTGAGGATCACCGCGCGGACCTCCGGGTCGTCGTCGGCGGCCCGCAGCGCGGCGACCAGCGCTTGCATCGTGGCCAGGTCGAGGGCGTTGCGCCGCTCGGGCGCATCGAGCCGCAGCAGCGTCGTCGCGCCGATCGACTCGACGCACAGCCGTGACATGGGGGGCTCCGGGGTCGGGGGACGCGGACCGTAGCGCTCAGCGCATCCCTCGCTGAGCCGCGCCGCATCAGGGCCGGCCGACCGCGGTCGAACGCGACCGCCGGGTCGGGCGAGGTAGCGTCGGTCACCCCCGGGCTGCCGCCCACCGCCGGGCTGCCGCCCACCGCCCGTTGCCGACCGTTCATCGCCTCCAAGCCGGCAGGTCACCCAAGGAGTCCGTGCTGACTTCTCCGCTCGGGTCCTCACCGTCCCATCGTTCATCGCCGGCGACCTGGGCGGGTCTGCTCGCGGTACTCGGCCTGGTTGGTCTGGTGCTGCTCACAGCGCTGGTCGGTCTGCGAGCCGCAGGCTGGATCGGTGCTGCTGAGCCTGAGCTGCCGGGGTCTGAGC
>SLLJ01000482.1 GCA_007134165.1 Nitriliruptoraceae bacterium
GCGCCACCCTGCTCGAAGCCCTCAACGCCGCCGCCCCACCCCCCTCTGCCGGCCCCAACGACACCACCCGGCATGCCATCGGCCAGCGCGACCCCGACGAACCCGACGACCCCGACGAACTGTGGGCCCTGCGCGCCCGCCAACGTCAACATGCCGACGCGCTGCTACGCCTCGCCGAGTACTACCTCACCGGCAACCCCACCCACCCCACCACCACACCCAACAGCCCCGACATCCGCGACGGCGACCACGACGGTGAGCCTGACGATGACCGCACCCGCGACGGCGCCCAGCACGACGCCGACGGCGACGATACCAGCAGCAGCGGTGACGCGGACCAGGATCGTGAGGGTCGACGCGGTGTGTGCAGCTGCGGCCGCCGCAACAGCAGTGGTGGTGGGGGACGGTCACGTCCGGTAGGCCGCCACGACACTCCCGACGGTCCCGACGCTGCTGCTGCGGCGCAGGTGGCGGCACGGCGCCGGTCGCGGCCACGGATGCTGGTGTGGGCCGAGCTTGGCCTGCTGGCCGGTGACACCCGCCACGCCCGGGCCGCCCGGCTGCTGGCCAACCACATCGGCGGACCCGTCCGCCTCACCCCCGAAGCCGCCCTACGGCTGTCCTCGGACGCCACAATCCGCATGATCCTGCACGATCAGGGCCGCATTCTGGGCTCCACCGACGCGCAGGCCACCATCACCCTGGCCGTACGCGAGGCCGTGTTCGCCCGCGACCAGGGCTGCCGGTTCCCGGGCTGCACCGCCCCCGTGCAGTGGTGTGACCTGCACCATGTCATCGCCCGCCACCTCGGAGGACCCACCACCCCCGAGAACCTGGTGTGCCTGTGCCGACGGCACCACACCGCGGTCACCAACGGCCGCTGGCAGCTTGCCATGACCCCCGACGCGACCGTCACCGTACGACGCGGCCGCCAGCAGGCCACCAGCCTCCCACCCCACCACCGACGACTCCACCCCAAGCACCACCCCGACTGAACCCCGCCCCCCGGGGCAAGAGTGTGTTCGGCAAGTGGGCGGAGATGGAGTTGGGCACATGACCTACTCCCAGCATGGTCGGACTTGGGGCCCTGCCGGCGTTCAAGGGGATCGTGGTGTCGAAACGGCAAGGCGGTCTGGTTGCGACCTGACCGCAGCACCCGGCACGTAGTGACATCTCACCCAGAGCGCAGGTCTCCGCAGTCCGCTCCGACGACGAACAGCAGACTGGCTCGCGCAGTGAGGTACGTCCCGACTCCGACGTACAGCACCGAGGCCAGCATCACGGCCCCGAACAGCACGTTGGAGGCCGTAGAGAATCCCCAGGTCGCGAAGACGAGCACACCGCCCGGCAGTGCCACCACCAAACCGAGCGTTCTCGCGGTCCGCCGTCGAGTTTGAGGTTTGGACCCTCCGCGCTGCGACATGGCCGCCAACCCGGCGATGACACCGATGACCGTGCCCGCCGCGACCCCGTAGGTGCCGGAGAACAAGAGGGCATCGATCAGTTCGGACAGTACACCCCTGCCATTGCCCCAAACTGTCCTGCCCACGGCTAGGCCCAGCGCGACCACCAGTGTGCCGGATACGGCACCGGCCAGCGTCGAACGCCAGAAGTGCCCGAGCAGGCTTCGCGGAGGGGCGTCCAGTTCTGCACTCATGGACGACTCTCCGGTTGGTAGAAGCGCCGAAGCTCCGGGGTGTGTATCGTGCCGTCTTGCGGCGTCAGCGCAACCTACGACCAACCCAAGACGCATCTACGCGATGCGAGACCTGCCAGTGAGGTCCGGTCAACAGGGCGCCCGCCGAGAAGGATCACCGCCGGGCTCGACGTCGCCCAGACAAGAGGCCGCCGGCCGTGATGACTGGCCGCTTCGGTAGTCCGGAGCGTGGCTCGGTGTTGTTCGTGTGGCTTCAGTTGCGCCCTGAGGTAGTCACGAAGCCAACTGCATGTGCACCCATTTCCCGAACGCTGGGGCAAGAGTTGGGGGGAGCGCACCGGCGGTCGTCGCTTCCATCACCGCGGCTCGGTGTGGCCACGCGTCGTGACGTCATGGCGCGGGCCAAGGCCAACCTGTCACGAGACAGCCAGCACGCCCGTGCCCCCACGGCCAGCGCCGTCGTGAGGCTGGGGCCGGCTCTGCACCAGGGCGCAGCACACGGTGCATGTCTTCGGAAGGGAGCCCGGTCCTGGCGTTCGCGGGCGGGGACGACCCGATGCCCAGCCACCGTCCTGCAAGTAGGCGTAGGATCCGGTGCGTTGACCATGATGCTCCCAACCCGCAGGGACACGATGGCCCGCGAGTTCCAGATCACCGTCGACGGGCACGATCCCATCGCCCTGGCCCGCTTCTGGGCGGCGGCACTGCACTACGAGATCCAGCCTCCACCTCACCGACCACTCGAAGCCGGTGAGGATCCCGTCGATGCCTGGATGCAGTTCCTCGAGCAAGCCGGCGTGCCGCCCGAACAGCGCGGCAACGCGGCTGCCGTCATCGATCCCGACGGGCACGGTCCTCGGGTGTTCTTCCAGCAGGTCCCCGAGCCCAAGACCGTCAAGAACCGTATGCATCTCGACGTGCGGGCCGCGCCGGGACTCCAGGGCGCGCAGCGCATGGCCGCTCTCGAAGCCGAGGGCGACCGACTGATCGCCCTCGGCGCCCGACGCCTGCGCCGCCACGATCCCGCCCCACCGATGTCGGAGGGGTTCCTCGTCATGGCCGATCCGGAGGGCAACGAGTTCTGCCTCGACTGACCGGTCCC
>SLLJ01000281.1 GCA_007134165.1 Nitriliruptoraceae bacterium
CAGCACCGGGGTGTTCTGGGTCTTGGCGAAGGTGTGCACCGGGTGGCGTCCGTACAGCAGGCGGAAGTAGCCCTCGGGTGGCTCCTCCACCGGCTCGTAGACCGGCAACGGGTCGAGGCCCGCGTCGGCCAGCGCCTGCGCATACAGCTCGATCTTGCCCGAGGGGGTGTTGAACGGGGTCGAGCCCTCGAAGTCCTCGAGGAAGGGGCGACCCTCCTGCACAATCACGCCGCGCCGGTTGCGCAGGTCGTCGAGGTCGGAGCCCACCGAGCGCAGCCGGGTGGTGAGGTAGTCCTCGATGTCGTCCCAGCGGAAGAAGTTCTCGAGCCCGACGCGCTCCCCGAGCTGCTTGGCGATCCACCAGCCCGGCTTGGTGTCGTACCGCGGCTCGACGGCGGGCTCCCGCAGGTGGAGGTAGGGGGTGCGGTGGGCGATCGAGAACAGGTCGTCGTAGCGCTCGAGGTAGGTGGCCTCGGGGAGCACGATGTCGGCCCAGGCGATGTGCTCCTGGGGCAGGACGTCGATCGCGACGACCAGGTCGAGGTTGCGCAGCGCCTCCTTGGTGCGCTCGGGGTCGGGCACCGAGTGCAGCAGGTTCACGCCGTAGCAGATCAGCGCCTCGATCCGGTAGGGGTCCCCGGTGATCATCGGCTCGATCAGCTCCTGCATGGCCGTGGGACCCTGCAGGAAGCGCTCCTGGACGCCGTCGGCCCGAGCCTTGCCCGTCGGCCCGGTCGGCAGCTCGCCCGGCTCGTCACCGTCGCCGGGCTCGGCCGCGCAGCCACCGGCACTGCCGGCCACCGCGTAGGGCGGGTGGGGCACGTCCTGCAGGTAGGGGCTGGCGTTGAAGTACATGCCGCCGTGCCGCCCGTAGGCGCCGAGCAGGGAGTTGACCAGGAACACCGCACGCATGCGCTGGGTGTCGTTGCCGTACCAGGTGACGTGCCGGCCGGGCATGATCACCGCGCGGGGCGCATGCTCGGCCATGGTCCGGGCGGTGTCCCGGATGGTGTCGGCCGGCAGGTCGGTGATCGCAGCGGCCCACTCCGGGGTCAGGTCGCTGACGTGCGCGGCGAGCTGGTCGAAGCCGGTGGCCCAGCGGTCCAGGTACTCCGCGTCGTAGCGCTCCTCGGCGATCAGTACGTGGATCCAGGCCAGGAGCAGGGCGGTGTCGGTGCCGGGCTTGATGGGCAGCCAGTGGTCGGCCTTGGTCGCGGCGCTGGAAAACCGCGGGTCGACCACGATGATCGTGCCGCCCCGACCGTGCAGGCCGGCGAAGTCCTGCATCACGGTGTTGCGCGAGTCCTCACCGATGTGGCTGCCGATCAGCGTCAGGCACTCCAGCTCCTCCCAGTCCAGCGGCTCGTGGCCACCGACCGGAGTGCCAAAGGTGAGCAGGGAGGCCTCCTCCCGGGGGGAGATGCACAGCGACGTGGACGGCTTGGCGGCGTTGGGGGTGCCCCAGGCCTGTGCGAAGTGCTCGGCCCACCAGGTGTCCCCGGCGGTGTGCCCGAAGACCGCGACCGCCTCCTGCCCGGAGCGCTCCTTGATCTGGTTGAGCTCCTGGGCGATGAGGTCGAGGGCGAAGTCCCACTCGACCTCCTGGAAGCGGCCCTCGCCCCGCTCCCCGGTGCGCACCATCGGGGCACGCAGCCGGTCGGGATCGTCGAGGAACGACACCCCGGCCTGACCGCGGGGGCAGAGCATGCCGCGGCTCTTGGGGTCGTGGGGGTTGCCGTCGATCTTGTGCACGACTCCGTCGACCGCGTGCACCACCACCCCGCAGTGCCACGGACACATGTCGCACACGTTGTAGGTCGTGCGGATCTCGCCCTGCCGGTACCAGGCGTCCCGGTCGGGGCCGGCGGCCAGCGCCGGTGCGGCGCGCAGACCGTTGGTGCCGACCAGACCGGCAGCGCCGGCCGCCAGTCCGGACCTGAGCAGGTCGCGTCGGGTGATCTCGAGCGGTACTCGCGGCATCGGGCCGACCTCGGTTCGCAGGCGACCGCGCACCCGCGGCCGGCGACGGCCCGGGAGCTTGCGGGAGGGGAGGGAGGGGAAGGAGGGAGGGGAAGGGGGTGCTGATCCTGCACAGATACCGCCTGGGATGTTTGGCCGCGATCCCAGGGTTCTCTAGGGCATCTCGTACTCGTCCTTGGTGACCACGGTCCCGAGCTTCGTTGGTGTGGCAACAGGATCACGTAGGGTCGGGCTCCGACCTGGCCCCGCCGAACGGAGGTCGTGATGGCCGAACACGTGCCCGAGATCTACGCCCGCTTCCGCGAGCGGCACCCCGAGGTGGCCGCGGCCAGTGACGGGCTCGGAGCGGCCACGGCTGCGGCGGGACCGCTCGACGAGCGCACCCAGCGCCTGGTCAAGCTCGGGATCGCGATCGGCGCCGTGGCCGAAGGCGCGGTGCGCTCCAACGTGCGCAAGGCCCTGGACGCGGGGGTCGACGTCGCCGAACTCGAGCACGTCGCGCTGCTGGCGATGACTACCGCGGGCTTCCCGACGGCGATCGCCGGGCTCGGGTGGGTCGATGAGGTGCTCGACGCCCGGGGTTGAACGGCGCGCTGAAGGGCTGGCCCGTCTCGACCGGGTCCTGGGTCCGCGCTCAGCCGAACTCGCGGTGCAGCATGCTGGCGGTCTGGGCGCGGGTGATGTGGTCGGCGGCGCCGAAGCGGTTGGGCGCGTAGCCGTGCACGATGCCGCGGGCGTACAGCGCGCCGACGTTGCCGTCGTGCACGGC
>SLLJ01000189.1 GCA_007134165.1 Nitriliruptoraceae bacterium
CGGGTGGGTCGGGGTCGGGTGGGTCGGGGTCGGGTGGGTCGGGGTCGGGTGGGTCGGGGTCGGGTGGGTACCCCGGTACCTTCCCCGGCGTGAGCCAAGACTCCGCTGCCCCTCCCCGCATGAACCCCGACGTGCGTCGTCCGCGTCGCGGGCGGGGTCCGTCGGGTCCAGTGGGCTTCGTGTTCGACTCGGTGGTGATGGGGTGGCGGTGGCTGGTCCGGATGCGCACCGCGCTGATCCTGCTGGCGATGCTCGGGCTGCTCACCCTGATCGCGACCGTGGTGCCCCAGGAGCCCAACGTGCCGGGCACCGTCGAGGTCTGGCGGAACGGGGACGAGGGGCCGGGCGTGCTCGTCAGCCGTGGGATCGACGCGATCGGCGGCTACGACGTCTACGGCTCGGCGCTGTTCCTCGCGTTGTTGCTGCTGCTGTACCTGTCGCTCACCGCCTGTCTGATCCCGCGTATCCGCGCCTGGGTCCGGCTGGTGCGCCACAGCCGCCCGCCCCTGACCCGCGCGGCCGACCGCCAGCAGGTGGTCGCCAGCTTCCGCACCGACCTCGGGCCCGACGAGGTCCACGCCACCGCCCGTGGCCTGCTCACCGACACCCGCTGGCGGGTGCGCGACCCTGACCCGACCACCGGTGCTGACCCGACCACCGGCGCTGACCCGGCCCCTGGCGCTGACCCGGCTCCCGGCGTGTCGGCCGGCCCGCCCGCGCAGGTCGCCGCCGAGAAGGGGCTGTGGTCGCGCGAGGGCGGCAGCCTGCTGTTTCACCTCAGCTTCTACGTGCTGCTCGCCGCGATCGTGTTCGGCCAGCTGCTCGGGTTCGACGGGCAGCGCGCGGTGGTCGAGGGCGAGTCGTTCGCCGACACGCCGGTGTCGTACTGGACCTACGGCCCGGGCCGGTGGTGGACCGACGACGACCACCGCGGGTGGGTGCTGCACCTCGACGACTTCGAGGTCGACTGGGTGCGCGACCCGCTCGCGCCCGGGGCCGGGCAGCCCACCACCTTCGTCTCCGAGGTCACCGTCACCACCGCCGACGGCGAGGTGCGAGAGACCACCGTGGAAGGCAACCGGCCGCTGACCGTCGACGGCCTGAAGATCCACCAGCTCGACTGGGGCTACGCGCCGTTCGTCGAGGTCTGGGTCGACGGCGAGCTCGAGCACGCCAACTTCCTCACCGCCCAGGCCGCCGACGGCGGGATGTTCCGGGCGGCGGTCAAGGTCCCGTCCGCCGACCCGGACGTCGGCCTCGAGGTGTTCTTCTTCCCCTACGCGCCCGACAGCGAGGACGGCCCGGTGTTCACCGGGGTCCCCTGGCCCGACGACCCGCTGCTGCTGTTCCGCCAGTACCGCGGCGATCTGCAGATCGGCCGCACCCAGCAGACCATCAACGAGCTCGACACCTCCGAGCTGGAGTCGGTCGGCGGGGGGCTGATGCGGCCCGGCGGCGAGGTGGTGATGGACGACGGGGTGGTGGTGCGGTTCGTGGAGCTGCGCCGCTGGGTCGGCTTCCAGGTCAGCGCCCGGCCCCAGATCCCCTGGCTGCTGCTGGCCAGCGCCATGCTGCTGGGCGGGCTGCACCCGGCGCTGTACGCCTACCGGCGCCGGCTGTGGGTCGTGGCTTCGCGACCGGACCCCGAGGCACGTACCCTGGTCACCGTCGCGGGCCGCGCCTTCCAGCGTCCGCAGGCCTTCGAGGACGAGCACCGCCGGGTGGTCGATCGTCTGGCCGCCGCGACGGGAGCCGACGCCCCCGCCCCATCCGACGACGAGGTGGTGCCCCGATGAACGAGGCCGCGCTCGCCGAGCTGTCCCGGGTCCTGTACTCCCCGGTGACCCTCCTGCTGTACGCCGCCGCGGCATTCCTGTACCTCTATGCGTTGACGACCAAGGTCGGTCGGCGTGAGGACGGAGCCGTGCGCGGTCGGCGCGCCGAGCTCGCCGGGCTGGTTGTGGCGGGGCTGGGCATCGGTGCCCATCTCGCCCACGAGGTGACCCGCGGGCTGGCGCAGGGCCGGCTGCCGCTGGGCAACATGTTCGAGTTCACTTCGATGATGGCGCTGGTCGGCGTCGTGGTGGGGCTGGGCTACCTGCAGTTCGTGCGCAAACGCCCCGAGCTCAACGGTTTCGTGCTGATGGCCGGCACCCTGGTGCTCGCCTCGGCGCTGCTGGTCTACTCCGATCCCGGCCCGCTGATGCCGATCCTCGACACCTGGTGGCGCACCTTCCACGTCACCGTGATCGTGATCGCCGCCGGCATCTTCACCGCCGGGTTCGTGTTCAACGCCCTGCAGTTGATGCGCGACCTCGCCGAGCAGCGCGTCGCCGACGCGCGGGCGCAGACCACGGTCGGCTCGACCGTCGGCGCGGCCTACATCGGCGACCTCAGGGCCGGGCCCGACCCGGAGGCCGGCGCCGAGCGCGACGCGGCCGCCAGTGCCGAGACCGACGCGGTCGGCGAGCGCGTGGCGCCCGACGTCGCCGACGGCCCCGACGGCGACCCCGACGCCCGGACCGCCGAGGACGAGGCGGCCTACCGGACTGCGCTGCGTGCGGCCATCTCTCCGTGGCGGCTGGCGCTGGGCACCTTCCTCGGGACCTCGACGGTGTCCTGGGTGTTCCTGGCAACACCCACCCTGGACCTGGCGACCGGCGTGCAGCGCTTCCTGGTCGTCAACCTGGCCATGGTCGTCGTCGCGTTGATCGCCCGCTGGTTTGTGCCGATGCTGCCGGCGGCCGCGACCCTCGACGGGCTCGCCTACCGCACCATCGCGCTGGGGTTCTTCGCCTGGACCTTCGGGGTGATCGCCGGGGCGATGTGGGCCGAGCAGAGCTGGGGCCGGTTCTGGGGCTGGGACCCCAAGGAGACCGCCTCGTTCCTGACCTGGATCTCCTACGCCGCCTATCTGCACGCCCGGGCGACCCGTGGCACCCGCGGACGGGGCGCCGCCTGGATCGGCATCCTGTCCTTCGCGGTGCTGATGTTCACCTACTACGCGGTCAATCTGGTGTTCGTCGGGCTGCACTCCTACGCGGGGCTGTGAGCCAACCGGACCGGTCACGGCGCCGAACCGGAAGGGATGGGTGCCGCTGCCCGGTGGCCGCCATCTCTTGGAGAGGATGCGCGTGCACGCTCCCCGGCCCAGGTTGACCGCCGTCGACGGCGGCGCGGACGTCGTGCCCGACGACGAGCAGCTGCTGCTCGCGGTCGCCCACGGGGACCGCCAGGCCTTCGAGGCCCTCTACGAGCGGTTCGCCGCCACCGTCTTCGGCGTGGTTCGGCGCACCCTGCGCGATCCGTCGCAGTCCGAGGAGGTCGCCCAGGAGGTGTTCGTCGAGCTCTGGCGGCAGGCCGCCCGGTTCGACCCCGAGCGGGGCCGGGCCTCCACCTGGATCCTCACCCTGGCGCACCGCCGGGCGGTGGACCGGGTGCGTGCCGAGCAGTCCCGGCGGGATCGCACCGACCGAGTCGCGGCCCGCGAGCACCGGCGTGAGCACGACGAGGTTGCTGAAACCGTCGAGTTGCGCCTCGAGCACCAGCAGGTGCGGGCCGCGCTCGACGTGCTCACCCCGCTGCAGCGCGAGGCGGTCGAGCTCGCCTACTACCGGGGCTTCACCTACCGCGAGGTCGCCGAGCAGCTCGGGACGCCACTGGGCACGATCAAGACCCGCATGCGCGACGGCCTGATACGGATGCGCGACGCTCTGGGGGCGCTGGGATGACCGCCGACATCCACACCCTGGCCGGCGCCTACGCGCTGCACGCCCTCGACGACGACGAGCGGGTGCTGTTCGAGGCCCACCTCGCCGAATGCCCCGCCTGCGACCAGGAGGTCCGCGAGCTCGAGGCCACCGCGGCCCGTCTCGGTGGCCTGCTGCGCGAGCTCCCGCCGCCCGATCTCAAGGCCCGCGTTCTCGCCCAGATCGATGCCACCCGCCAGCATCCGCCGGTCGGCCCGCCGGCGCCGCCGCTGACCGTCCCGTTGACGGCGCTGCCCGCCCCGACGGTCATGGCCGCCCCGGCCGTCTCGACGGCCCCGGCAGCCCCGACGCCGTCCCGGAGCACCGAGCGGCTGCTGCGGCTGCTCGCGCCGGCAGCAGCGGTGCTCGCGATCGCGGTGGTCGGGCTCGGGGTCATGGTCGTGAACCTCAACGTCCGGATGGGGGAACTCGAGCCGGGCATCGCCGAGACGACGCCCGCGGAGGCCTCGGTTGCGGCTCTGCTCGGGGCCCACGACCTCGACATCGTGACGGTCGACGAGGCACCCCGGCCCCGCGGGGCCGGTGAGAATCCACCTGGGGCCAGCGCCCGGGTGATGGTCTCGCCCTCGCTCGGCGCGGCAGTGTTCCTGGCCGCCGGCATGGACCCCGCACCCCACGAGCACGCCTACAGCCTGTGGCTGGTGCACACCGATGGGCAGCTCACCCCCGTGGCGCTGTTCGACGTCGATCCGGACGGCACCGTCACCCAGCATGTCGAGGCCGACCTGTCGACCGTCGAGGCGTTGGGGGTCACCGTGGAACCCGAACATGGCTCGTTGCAGCCCAGTACCGAGCCGGTCATGCTGGTCAGCCTCACCGACTGAGCCTCACCGACTGAGCTTCACCAACTGAGCTTCACCAACTGAGCTTCACCGGCGCTCATCCATCGCCAGTTGACGCCGTCCGGCGCCGTCGATCTTGCCGAGCGTGGTGCGCGGCAAGCGGTCGACCAGGACCATGGCCCGTGGTAGCCACGTGCGTGGCAGGGTCTGCGCCAGTCGCTCGCGCACGTCGTCGAGCGCGGGCGGGGCCGCCGGGTCGGTGGGCACGACCACTGCGGTCACCACTGCGCCCCACTCCGGGTCGGGTCGTCCCACCACGGTGGCGTCCGCCAGCCCCGGCAGCGTGCGCAGCGCCGCGGCGACGGCCTCTGCCGGCACGTTCTCGCCCCCACTGATGATCACGTCGTCGGCCCGGCCGACGACCTCGAGCCGGCCATCATCAAGCCAGCGGCCGACGTCTCCGGTGGTCAGCCACCCTTCCGCGTCGGTGGGGACCACCAGCGGAGCGTGCGCTGTGCGGTAGCCGGTCAGCAGCACCGGGCCGCGCAGCCGCACGCGGCCGTCGGCGTTGAGTGCCACCTCGATGTCCCGGAGTGGGCGGCCGTCGTAGACGCAGCCGCCGCCGGTCTCGCTCAGGCCGTAGGAGCCGACCACCGGCACCCCGGCGTCGCGGGCGTGCACCGCCAGCGCCGGGTCGAGTCGGGCCCCGCCGACCAGCACCCGTCGGTAGCGGGCCAGCGCGGTGGTGGCGATCACATCGTCGAGCAGCCGGGCCAGCTGGGTCGGCACCAGCGAGAGGTGCTCGGCATCGTCGGGGGGCACGCCCGGCGTGTCGGGGAGCACCGGCTCGGTACCGCAGGCCCAGGCGCGCAGGACCACCTGCACGCCGGCGACGTGCTCGAGGGGCAGCGTCAGGGCGAAGCGGTCCCCGGCCTCAGCGCCCAGCCGCGCCACGCTCGCCCGGGTCGAGGCCGCCAGGGCCGCGTGGGACAGCACCACGCCTTTTGGTTGCCCGGTCGATCCAGAGGTGGCGACCACCAGCGCGGTGCCCGTCGGTGCCGGCCAGCCCGGTGGGTCCGGTGCGTACGGTTCAGCGTCCGCTGTCGGCCACCGGGCGGTGGGTCGCAGTGCGGCCACCAGCCGGTCAGCGGCCGCCGGATCGGGAGGCAGGAGCAGTGCGGCCTGCCCCCCCTCCCACACCGCCAGCAGCCGGCCGAGCACGCGGCGGGTCGCGGCCTGCCAGCCGTCCGGGGAGGCCGGCGGCAGGTCGATCGCCACCAGCCCGATGCCCGCCACCTGCCTGCTCCTGCCGACGACCCGTCCCCGGCTAGCGTAGGGTCCGAATCCGGCGGCGTGCGACGAGGAGCAGAGGTGGTCTCCGAGGTGTTCGACGAAGCGAGCTGGCGACCAGTCGCTGGCTTCGAGGACCTCACCGACCTCACGTACCACCGAGGCGTCGAGCCGGCCACGGGTGCGGACCGCGCGGTGGTACGCATCGCCTTCGACCGGCCCGAGGTGCGCAACGCCTTCCGGCCTCACACCGTCGACGAGTTGTATCGGGCGTTGGACCATGCGCGGCAGTCCGCGGACGTCGGCTGCGTGCTGCTGACCGGCAACGGCCCCTCGCCCCGGGACGGGGGATGGGCCTTCTGCTCCGGTGGGGACCAGCGAATCCGTGGCCGCGACGGCTACCGCTACACCGACGCGCTGACCGGCGAAACCGCCGAGCACATCGACCCGGCTCGTTCCGGCCGGCTGCACATCCTCGAAGTGCAGCGCCTGATCCGCACCAGCCCGAAGGTGGTGATCGCGGTCGTGCCGGGCTGGGCAGCGGGCGGCGGCCACTCCCTGCATGTGGTGTGCGACCTGACCATCGCCAGCCGCGAACATGCGCGTTTCAAGCAGACCGACCTCGACGTCGCCTCCTTCGACGGAGGGTTCGGCTCCGCCTACCTCGCCAAGCAGGTCGGTCAGAAGTTCGCCCGTGAGATCTTCTTCCTCGGCGACGACTACCGCGCCGAGGACGCTCACCGCATGGGTATGGTCAACGCGGTCGTGCCCCATGCCGAACTCGAGCGCACGGCCCTGGACTGGGCGCAGCGGATCACCGCCAAGTCTCCCACCGCCATGCGCATGCTGAAGTTCGCGCTCAACCTCACCGACGACGGACTGGTCGGCCAGCAGGTGTTCGCTGGGGAGGCCACCCGGCTGGCCTACATGACCGACGAGGCGCAGGAGGGCCGTGACGCCTTCCTCGACAAGCGGGCCCCGGACTGGGCGGCCTTCCCCTACCACTACTGACTCCCGTGGCCGACGACCGCAGCGGCGAGCGCACCGACGGGCGGATGGCCCCATGGCGGGTGTACGTCGAGGCGGCCCGTCCCCGCACGCTGCCCGCTGCCCTGGCACCGGTGCTGGTTGGCACCGCTGCGGCCGAGCGCGCCCCCGACGACCTCGACCCGGGTAGGGCGCTGCTCGCGCTCACGGTCGCGCTGGCGCTGCAGGTGGCGGTCAACTACGCCAACGACTACTTCGACGGGGTGGGCGGGATCGACACCGCCGACCGGGTCGGTCCGCGCCGGGCGGTGGCCGCCGGACTGATCACGCCCGCCGCCATGCGCCGGGCCACCGGGCTGGCGCTGCTGGTCGCGGCCGCGGCCGGGCTGGCGCTGGCCTGGCTGGTCAGTTGGTGGCTGCTGGCGGTGGGTGGGCTCGCGATCCTGGCCACGCTGGGCTACTCCGGGGGGGCCCGGCCCTACGCCTCCCAGGGTCTGGGTGAGGTCGGCGTGTTCGTGTTCTTCGGGCTGGTCGCCACCGTCGGCTCCCAGGTCGTGCAGGACGGGACGGTGCGCGACCTGGCGGTGGCCGCATCCGTGCCGGTCGGCCTGCTCGCCGTGGCCCTGCTGGTGATCAACAACCTGCGGGATCTGCACACCGACACCGCGGTGGGCAAGCGCACCCTGGCGGTGCGGCTCGGTGAGCGCCGTACCCGGCAACTGTTCGCCGGGCTGATCGTCGCTGCACTTGTCACGGTGGTGCCGGTGGCGGCGCTGGCCGGGTCGCTCTGGCCGTTGCTGGCGTGGGTGGCCGCGCCGCTGGCAGCCGGCGCGGTGCTGACCATGCGGCGTGCGGAGATCGGCCCCAAACTCATCCGTGCGCTGGCCGTCACCGGGAGGCTGCAGCTGGCCGTCGGGCTGCTGCTGGCCGTCGGGCTGCTGCTGGGCGCCGATCTGGATGCGTCCCGCGATGTCGAGCGGGGACTCGAGTCCGATTCGGCTCCCGAGTCCGATTCGGCTCCCGAATCCGCGCCGGCTCCCGAGTCCGATTCGGCTCCCGAGTCCGATTCGGCTCCCGACCGCCCGCCGATCACCGCTGACAAGTCGGTGCTGGAGCGAACCGCCCCATGGTGAGCTCTCCTCCTCCAGCCGTCGGCGTCCACGAGTTGGTGCCCTTCGAGGTGCCGATGCGGCTGCGCTTCCGGCGCATCGAGGTCCGCCACGGGGTGCTGCTGCGCGGCCCGGCCGGTTGGGGGGAGTTCTCGCCGTTCGACGAGTACGGCCCGGCCTACGCGGCCCGGTGGTTGGCAGCGGCTCGGGAGTCTGCCACCTCGACGCTGCCCCCACCGGTACGAGATCGGATCCCGGTCAACACCACCATCCCGGCCGTGGACCCGGCCACCGCCCATGCGCTGGCGACGGCTTCGGGGTGCACCACCGCCAAGGTCAAGGTCGCCGAGCCCGGCCAGGACCTCGCCGCCGACGTCGAACGGGTCGCCGCCGTGCGTGATGCGCTCGGCGCCGAAGGTCGGGTTCGGGTGGACGCCAACGCGGCCTGGGACGTGCAGACCGCGGTGCTCGCGATCGCCCGGCTGGACACGGCCGCCGGCGGGCTCGAGTACGTCGAGCAGCCCTGCGTCGGTCTCGACGAACTGCGCGAGGTGCGCCGACGGGTGGTGGTCCCCATAGCCGTCGACGAGTCGGTGCGCACCGCCGAGGATCCGCTGCGGGTCGCGCGGGTGGCTGCCGCGGACGTGCTGGTGGTCAAGGTGCAGCCGCTGGGTGGCGTGCGCCGCGCACTGGAGGTGGTCGAGGCGGCCGGGCTGCCCGCCGTGGTGTCTTCGGCACTGGAGACCTCGGTCGGGTTGGCTGCCGGGGTTGCGCTCGCCGCCGCGCTGTCCGAGCTCCCCCACGCCTGTGGGCTTGGAACGGCGACGCTGCTGGCCGCCGACGTGACGAACGACCCGCTGGTGCCGGTCGCCGGTGCCCTGCCGGTGCGCCGGGTCACCCCCGACCCGGCGTCGCTGGTCCAGGCCGCACCCGACCCCGAACTCGCTCTCGACCTGCTCACTCGCCTCGAGGCGGCCGCGCGCCACCTCGACCGCTGAGGGCCCGAACGACCGCAAGCTCTGACCGACGCCCGTGAACCGTCCGACGCCCCTGAACCGACCCAACCGCCGATCCGTGCGAGGCCCCCGTGAGCGCCGAGCCTGCCGCCAACCCCTCCCACGCGCTCGCGCTGGTCGTGGTCGACGAACTCGCCCGCTGCGGGGTCACCGAGGCGGTGCTCGCCCCCGGGTCCCGCTCGGCCGCGCTGGCAATGGCGCTGCATGACGACCCGCGGCTGCGGCTGCACGTCGAACTCGACGAGCGCAGCGCCGGTTTTCTCGCCGTCGGGCTGGCCCGGGCCACCGGGATGCCCGCCGCGGTGGTGGTGACCTCCGGGTCGGCCGTGGCCAACCTGCACCCGGCGGTCGTCGAGGCCGACACCGGCCGGGTGCCGCTGCTGCTGCTCACCGCCGACCGGCCGCCCGAACTGCGCCACACCGGTGCGAACCAGACCGTCGACCAGCCGGGCATCTTCGGTCGTGCCCCGCGGTGGGCGGCCGACCTCGGGGTCCCCGAGGACCGGCCCAGCGCGCCCGGCTTCTGGCGCTCCAGCATCGACCGGGCCGTCGCCGAGGCGTTGGGCCTGCGCGGTCCGGCCGGCCCGGTGCATCTCAACCTGCCGTTCCGCGAGCCGACCGTGCCGGCCACCGACGACGGCCGGTTCGCCGCTGCCGGGCCCTACCGCACCCCCCTGGACGGCCGGGCCGACGGCCGGCCCTGGACCACGGTCGGCCGCTGCCCCCGGCTGCCCGACCCCGACGAGTTGCGCGCGCTCGCCGGACGGATCGTCGGCACCGAACGGGGCCTGGTCGTGGTCGGGGAGACCACCGCCCGGCCGGGATCGATCCTCGAGTTCGCGCGGGCGGCGGGCTGGCCGGTGATCGCCGAGCCGATCTCCAGCGCCCGTCTCGACGACACCGTGGTGGCCGCCGCTCACTACCTGCTCGCGCACGCCGGGTTCGCCCGGCGGCACACGCCCGGCCTGGTCCTGCGCATCGGGCGCACCGGGCTCTCGCGCCACCTCGACGACCTGCTGGGCCCGTCGGTGCCCCAGGTGCTGATCGACCCCGACGGCGCCTGGTCGGATCCCCGGCGTGCGGTCGCCGACCTGCTGGTCGCCGACGTCGAGGCGACCTGTTCGGGGCTCACCGCCGAGCTCGCGCTGCCTGCCTCCTCGGAGTGGTCGGATGCCTGGCACCGGGCCGACCGTGCCGCCCGGTCCGCGATCGACGCCGTGCTGGACGCCGAGGTGGCGCCGAGCGAGCCGCGCACCGCCCGGGACCTCGGGGCCTGCCTGCCGGTGGGCTCGACGCTGGTGGTGGCCTCCTCGATGCCGGTGCGAGACCTTGATCAGGTGCTCGCTCCCCGGGTGGGGCTGCGGGTGCTGGCCAACCGCGGCGCGTCGGGGATCGACGGGTTCGTGTCCACGGCGCTGGGGGTGGCGCTCGGGGTGCAACACCGCGGTGCGGTCGGACCGGTGGTCGCGCTGACCGGTGACCTGTCGCTGCTGCACGACGCCAACGGCCTGCTGCTCTCACCGGATGCGTCGCAGTTGGACGTGACCTTCGTGGTGGTCGACAACGACGGTGGGGGCATCTTCTCGTTCCTGCCGCAGGCGCGCTGGCCCGGATCCTTCGAGCGGGTCTTCGGCACGCCGCATGGCCGGGATCTGGCCGGCCTTGCGGCCTTCCATGGGGTGGGCTACCGGCAGGTCGAGGTGGCGGCTGACCTGCCCGACGCCGTGCTCACGGCCGTCGCGGCGGGCGGGGTGCAGCTCGTGCACGTGCGTAGCGAGCGGGGCGCGAACCTGGCGCTGCACCGCCGGATGGGCGCGGCGGCAGCCGCAGCGCTGGACGCGCTGACCTGACGGGAC
>SLLJ01000284.1 GCA_007134165.1 Nitriliruptoraceae bacterium
CAACCGGCCTCGTGGGACACGACCATCGGATGTGACACGCAGCCGTCAACACCGTTCGCACGGCACCACGACCGGCACACCACCGGCCGTAGACAGAAGTTGAAACATCAGGAACGGTTGTTGGAGCGCCACCCGTCCGGCCAGAGAAGGAGCATCGGTGTGTCGGTCTGCGAGCGACCACGGTCGTCGCTGCTGCCGGAAGGATGAAGGCCAAGGCCCACCCGTCGGTGGATGCCTGGCGCTGCAACGAACGCGACGGGACGTGCGTCATCACCTTGCCTGCTGCGAAGGGCGCACGCCGCCGGCGGGTTCCCTGCTTCGACCTCTGCGTAGCGCTGGCGGACTGATTCCTCGCCGAACGCCCACGGATCCGCAGGGATACGGGCTGCGAGCTCGGCGCTCTACGGCTGCTCTCGTGCCTCCAGGAACCCGGTGAGCAGCTCACCGCATGTACGCGGCTGCTCGAACCACCGGCCGTGTCCCCCCGGCAGCACCTCGAGTCGCCCGGCAGGCAGCACACTGGCCGCCCACGCACCAGCCTCGGGCGACTGCACCTTGTCGTGGTCACCCCAGATGAGCAGCACCGGGACCGGGCAGGCCCGCAGCTCGGTCTCGCTGACCTGCAGCTGCGGATGCGGGGTGCGCCAGCGGCACACATCGAGCGTCGCCATCGTCGGGGCGGCGAGCCCCATCGCCGCGCCCAGCGCGTCGAACAGGACCTCGGGCGCCCCCGCGACCGATGCCGGTCCGCCGATCATCGCCAGCGTGCGACGCATCATCCGCGCCGAGGGCGGCGGGCTGATCGCCCCCAGACGCCGGCCGAGCCACGTGGCCGTGACCGCCATCGGCACCGGCATGCGCGCTCCCGGCAGCGCCATCGCGGGAGCCGTGACCAGCCCTGCAGCAGCGACGCGCTCGGGACGGTCGATCGCGAAGCGCAGCGCGTACCAGCCACCCATCGACGCGCCGACCAGAGCCGTGCGCTCAAGCCCCAGCGCATCCAGCACCCACCCCACGAACGCCGTCTGATGCGTCGCGAGGTCCACGCCGCGGTAGTCGAACGCGTCGCCGAGACCGCAGCCGGGCAGGTCGACCAGCAGCAGCGAGCGCCCGGGCAGCTGCCCCAGCAGCGGTGCCCAGACCGTCGAGGTGAGACCGTCGAGGTGAGACCGCCGCCGTACAGCAGCACCGTGGGCGGACCGGATCCGATCCGAACGACCCCGGTCGTGACCGCAGGATCATCGAGGATCAGCGGCTCCGAGGTCGCCTCGACGCCGTAGTGCGCGAGCGCCTCGGCCTCCGCCGCCAGCAGCCGTTCCCGCTGCCGCTCACGGGTACGGGTGGCCCGATCCGCCATCATCGTTCGGCGACCGTCCGGCGCCACCGCGGGTTGGCCGCGAGCGGGGCGAGGAGGATCGGCAGCACCTCGGCCGAGTCGATCCGCTCCGCGGACGGAGCGTGCACGGTCATCATCGGCTCCTTCGCACGGGGTGGTGGGTCATTCCACGGGCTGGGTGCCGAGGTAGGCGTGGACCTGGGAGCCGCCACCGAAGTGGGTGGTGCCCCACAGCGCGACGGTGCCGCTGGTCAGGACCGAGATGCTCTCGAAGCCGTCGTCCCCGAACGGGCCGCCGATCCACTCCCACACCGCGTCCCCGTCAGGTCCCCGCGGCGCGTCAGCCGTGCCGCGCGAGAATACGCGCTGGTCGAGGGGCAGCGACGCGTCCGACGCGAGCCGGTACACACGCAACAGCGTGGTCGGGTCGGTGTCGGCCTCCCCCAGCCCTTCGTTTATTTGGAACACGAGGTAGTTGTACGGGTCGTTGCCGCCGCTGGAGAACAGCGACGCGCCCGCGCCGTCGATGGTGAAGCGCCGGTCGTAGGTCACCTCGCGGGTCCACGTCGAACCGTCGTCGACGCTGCGCCAGAGCTGGGTGGAGATGCCGCCCCAGGTGTTGGTCAGTATGGCGTACACGCCGTTGTCGAAGCGGGCCAGTCCACGGAAGCTCTGGTAGTAGATGCTCGTGTCCAGCTGCGTGTGCGTCCAGGTCTCGCCGCCGTCATCGCTGCGCAGAACGAACGGGTAGGTCCACCCGAACCCGCCCGAGCCGGTGGCGGGCAGCATCGCCGGAACGAGGATGCGCTCGCCCTCGACGAGCGGGATGCCGATCGTCGTGGTGGACACGCGCGGGATGTCACTCATCCACTGCACCTCGGCGGTGTAGGCGAGGTGCTCCTGCTCGACGAAGGCGTCACCGACCCCGGTTGCGTCGACGAAGACCCGCACCTCCGGCAGGACCGCATCGAGGGCCAGCAGGAGCAGGACGCCGTCGTCGAGGCGGGCGAGGCTGCACACGTCCCGCGAATGACCCACCTGCGACAGCTCGGTGAGCACGTACTCCGCTGCGGCAGCGGAGTTGTGCACGGTCGCGAGCACCTGCTCGTTCTCGACCCGCGACACCCGGACCGTCGGTCCGGTCTCTCCCGGCACCGTGTAGCAGGTGAGCACGCCCTCGCCGTCGAGGTCGCCGACGGGGTTGCCGCCTCCGATCCCGGCTGTCATGTAGCCGTTGTCGCCATCGCCGCGGACCGTCACCGACGACGACCACACCGGTGTCCACGGCACGGAGGGCTCCGGCCCTGGCTCAGGCTCAGGCTCGGGATCCGGGTCAGGCTCCGGCTCGGGCTCGAGGGGCGTGAGCCCGCACCGGTCGCGGTCGCGAAGCGCAAG
>SLLJ01000119.1 GCA_007134165.1 Nitriliruptoraceae bacterium
CGGAACCGGCGGCGGGGGGCGTGGGCGCGTCGGCCGGGGCGGAACCGGCGGCGGGCGGCGTGGGCGCGTCGGCCGGGGCTCAGCCCAGCAGCGTCAGCAGCAGCGGGCCGAGGCCGAGCACCGCGAGCGGCACCCACGCGGCCGTGGACCACTCCTTGACATGGCGTGCAGCGGTGCCGATCAGCGGGGAGATCGGCACGACCAGGTCGATCAGCGCGAGCATCACCGCAGCCCGGCGCAGGTCCGGCCAGTTCAGCCAGGCGAGGTCAGGCTCGATCAGGATCGTCGTCCAGGCCAGTGCCGCCACGGCTAGTCCGCCGGCGAGGTGGGCGCGTCCCAACCGCGCCACCTCGGCGTCGTGACGCCAACGGGTGGCTTGCGGCGTCGACGAGCCGGTCAGCGGCAACCAGACGCCGACGGCGAGCGCGAGTACGCCGGACAGCCCGACCGCGTTTCCCCAGGGGGCGTGCTCGAGGTCGAGCGCTTGGCTGCGGGCCGTGAGCCGGATGGCGGCCTCGCGCACTCCGAGCAGCACGCCCGCGGCCAGTGCGGCAGTGCCGAGCGCCACCGCGAGCGTCGCCTCCCCGCGGGGCGCGCGCCAGGCGATGACGGCCAGCAGTGCCGCGTTGAGCACCCAGGTGGCCGCCAGCCGGGTCCACTGCGCGGGAGATCGTGGGGCCGGTGTGGTGTCGGGGCGTAGCCACAACTGCATCCCGGGATCGAACCCGTGACCGGCCTGCAGCCAGCGCTGCGGCAGGCGCCAGCCCCAGCGCCGCAGCTGCTCGCGTCCGGTGGCCAGGTGGTAGCCCCCCGACCGGTGCAGGGCCTGGGAGGCGGTGTTGACGGCGTCGATACGCGCGGAGGTCTCGGTGCATCCCAGTTGCCCGAAGCGCTCGTCTGCGGCCTCACGCAAGGCCGTGCCGATTCCGCGGATGCCGGCCTCGGGGTCGGCGAAGATGAAGTGCACGATGCCGAGCCGGCCGTGCGGTGCGGGCCGGTCGGGGGCGGGGGTGGCGTGGAGTACGACCCCGCCGATGGGGGTGTCGTCGGCATCGACGGCAACCAGCACGTCGCGCCCGCGCGTGGAGTACAGCAGCCGGTCGAAGGGGTCGAAGGCGCGGCGCATGACCGCCTCGAGCGGGTCGGCGTCCTCGGGTCGCATCTCACGGATCTGGACGCCGGTCTGCGGCGCTGCTGCCGGCGCAGACCGGGAGTGCTCGGTCATTCGTCCCCCTGTTCGCGGTGCTCGCGGATGGGATAGCGAGCGATAGATTAGCAAATGCTAGTGCAACGGTCGAGGGCCCTGTGCGCTTCCCTCGGCAGGTGGCGGACCGGAGTGGCGACGAGCGGCGCGGCGAAGGGGGCGCCTACTGCGAGCGGGACGTGCACCGCGAACCGCGCTAGCCTTGGTAGGCCGTAGGGCGAGGTATCGGGGGATCACGTAACCATCGATCACCGAGGTTCGAGGTGGCACGTTCGCGCAGCCCCCGGGGTGAGGGCGACCGCCTGCGCACCGAACTGCTCGACGCGACCGAGCAGTTGCTCAACGAGACCGGCGACGAGCGCGAGGTCACGGTCCGTGCGATCGTGGAGCGGGTCGGAGTCACCCCGCCCTCGCTCTACCGGCACTACCCCGACAAGCAGTCGTTGATCCGGGAGGCGGTCGCCCGGCGCTTCGGATCGCTCGGTGCGGCCATCGGTGCGGGCCGGGCTCCCGCCGAGCAGGCCGGGGACCTCGCTGGGGCGCTGCGGGGCGGGTGCCTGGCCTACCTGCGGTGGGCTCAGCAGGAACCCGGGGGCTACGCCATGCTGTTCTCGGCACGCCGCGACACCGTGCTGCCCGGAGGACCGTCGCGCACAGCGGCCTTCGTGAGTCTGCAGTCGGGGATCGAAGCCTGTCAGCAGGCCGGACTGGCGCGTGACGGCGACGCCTTCCAGCAGGCCCTGCTGGTGTGGGCGGCGCTACACGGGCTGGCGACCCTGACCGTCAACCTGGCGCAGATCGACTGGCCGAAGACCGAGGCCCTCGTCGACGGCCTGCTCGAGGGACTGGTAGGCCTGGCGCCGAGCTCAGCGCTCCCCTGACGGTGTGCCACGACCAGCCGCAGGACCCGCGCCGGGCGGCAGCACGGAACGGGCCCGGTGGCCGTCACCCGGCAGGTTGTGACGTCAGGTGTTCGGCGCCTCGTCGGCATCGGGCCACCCGACGAGGTCGCGGACCCGGGCGATCACCTCGGTGCACAACTCGACGGCCTGTGCCGCCTGCTCGTGGGTGTAGACGTCGGCGGGCGTGCCGCCTGGCAGCGCGTCGGGGTAGCGGCTGGGGATCTCGTGCTGATCGAGGTCGACCGCGCGTCACAGCGTGGGGCCAGCGCCGGGTGCCGTGCTGCGGCCTCCCGGCACAGCGCCGCCAAACGGTGATCGACACGATGTCGGTCCAGTCGCGGTACCGCAGGCCCTTCAGTGCCTTGTCGGCGGCCTGCTGGGCTAGGAAGCAGGCCACCGGGTAGCGCCCGTGCTCCACGAGCAGTTCGGCGGTGACCAGGTCGTGCAGGGTCTGCCCGACCCAGCGTCGGCTCTCGCCGGCGGCGTCGTTGCTCATCGTTCACGCCGCCCGTGGGTCAGCACGTCGTCGAGGAAGCGGCCGCCGGCGGCGAACTCCTCGGGGGTGACCACGAACAGGTCGACGGGCACGGTCACTGCCAGTTGTTCGCGTAGCGCCACGGCCCGTTCGACCGGCCCCAGGCAGGTGCGCTGCACGACCAGCGGGTCGAGGTCGCTGGTCGCGTGCACCGGTCGTTCGAGGCTGGAGCCGAAGCGCCAGACCTGCTCGACGTCGTCGCGCTCGGCGAGCAGCGCGAGGATGCGGGCGAACTCCGCCTCGAGTTGGTTGCGGACCTCGGCCGGATCCGACCAGATCGCCACCCGAACCGCACGTTCCTCGCTGCTCCCAGGCTACGCACTGTGGTCGGCCGGTGGGGTGCCCCAGGCGAGGTACACGACGTCGGGCACCCCCCGCGGGACCGGGACCTCACGACGCCGCACCGTGGTGAAGTGCTGCGCCAGGGCCACCTCGAAGGTAGGGCTGCGGGCGGCCGCCCACACGCCGAGCACCCCACCGGGCGCGAGCCGGGCCTGCAGCGCGCGCAGCCCCGCCTCGCCGTACAGCCATGCGTTGCCGGGGGCCACGGTCCAGTCCGGGCCGTTGTCGACGTCGAGGCAGATGGCATCGAACTCTCCCTCGCCCGGCCGTCGCAGCCAGGCCACGAGGTCGTCGAGGATGCAGCGGACCCGGGGATCGTCGACGCGGCCGCCGGTGCGCTCGCCGGTGGCCGCCCGGTTGAAGGCGATGATCGCCGGCTCCCACTCGACCACGACGACCTCGGCGACCTCGGTGGTGGCCAGCGCCTCGGCCAGCGACCAGCCCACCCCCAGGCCCCCGAGCAGCAGTCGGCGGGGGGCGGTCGGCTCCCGGTCGCAACGAGTCTGCACTCCCGCCTGCAGCGCCCAGCGCACCAGCCGCCGTTCGGAGCGGCCATTGCGGGTGTCCATCAGGAACATCCCGTTGCTGATGATCTCGTACTCGCCCGCGCGCTCGCGCAGGACGATCTCGCCGGCCCGTCCCCGGGACCGCCGGGTCAGCCCCACAGCCGGTCGGCCAACTCCCCCCACAACGCGCGATAGGCCCGGGCAGCTACCGAGTTGGGCGCGAAGGCCGTCACCGGACCGCGCTCGGGTCCCATACCTTCGATCGCCGTCGAGTTCGGGACGACGGTTCGGAGCATGTCGGGCCGGTCGAGCAGCGCGTCGGCGATCTCTCGTTGCAGGGGCTTGCGCCGGTCGAGCATGGAGACGTGTCCGAGCAGCTCGGGCCGGGGCTTGCGACCCGCCACGAGGTCCTCGAGTTGAGCGAGCGTCACCACCGCCAGGGTGCTGGGGATGACGGGGACGAGCAGCACGTCGCTGGCCCGCAGCGCCCCCTCGAAGGCCAGCGAAGCCCCGGCCGGGCAGTCCAGGATCACCACGTCGTAAGCGTCGTGCAGCGGCTGCAGCAACTCGGCCAGCCGTCGGTGGCGGTCACCAGTGGCGTCGAGGTGCAGGTCGAGGAAGCGCAGCGAGCGGTCCGAGGGCAGCAGGTGCAATCCGGTGACCATGGTGGCCCGCACGTGCCGGGCGAGGGTGGCGTCGGCGGCGATGAGCCCCCGCGCGCCCCGGCCGGCCAGACGGTGCTCGACGCGCAGCAGATAGGTCGCCGATCCCTGCGGGTCGAGGTCCCACACCAGCACCCGTGCTCCGGACCGGGTGGCCTCGGCGGCGAGGTTGACAGCGCTGGCGGTCTTGCCGACGCCGCCCTTGATGCTGCCTGACGCGACGACCTTCATCGCGACATCCGGGTCAGCAGCTTGTCGAGTTCCCGGTGCGGGCCCGGCCGGTCGTAGGCCGCGAACCGATCACCGAACTCGGCCCGGGCTGCCTGCTGGCGGGCCTCGAGCATCTGGGCCAGTTCCTCCACCGCCGCGGTCGTCGCGGCGGTGACCGGCTCGTGTCCGGCCAGGCTGGCCGCTACCTCGCGCAGCTCGTCGGCCTGGATCTGAGTGTCCTGGTGCTCGCCGAGGTTGTCTTGCAGTTGTTTGAGATGTCGGGTGATCGTGCGACGTCGTTTCTGGCCGCCCAGGTCCCCGAAGCTGTCGAGCAGGTACCGCAGCCGTTTGGCGTCCTTGCGCAGCTCGTGCAGATCGGTTGCCGGCGACTCCTCGGTGATGGCCCGCCCGTCCTCGAGCACGCCGGCCTGGGCGGCGGCGATGCGCGCGGCCACGACCTTGCCCAGCCCAGCTAGCGCACGCCGGCCACCGTTGACGTCGATCTCGGGTCGGTCGAGCCAGGCGCGCACCTCGGCGCGCAGCTGCGCGGCACGCTCAGAGCGCAGCGCTTCGGTGACGCGACGGTGCTCCTGTTCGCGTCGCAGGGCGAGTTCGCTGCGCACCGGCAGCAGCGCGCGGCGGGAGGCGGGGGACAACTCGCCGGTGAGTTCGTCCCACTCCTCGAAGTAGACGTCGAAGTCGCGCGCCGGCCCGGTCAGCCGTCCGAGCCAGGCGAACTCGGCGCGCAGGTGGCGGCGTTGCTCGGGATCCAGCACCTGACGCCCCTCGCCGAGCACCGAACGGGTCCGGCGCACCGCGATGCGCAGGTCGTGCAGGAACTCGATGTCGAGGTGGTCGGCGGTGCCCTCCCAGTTGGCCTCCATCGCCTCGAAGCAGGCCTGCAGCACCGTGCGGTACCCGTCGAGTGCGGGGCCGGTGCGGTCCAGTGCCGGGGTCTTCAGCCCCTCGAAGCCCTTCGGGTCGATGCCCGCCAGCGCCATCCCCCGCTCCAGCAGGTCGCCCGCGAACGGTCGCAGGCCGGCGCGTTCCAACCGGCTGCGCAGCCGCCGGGCGAGCTTCTCGCCGCCGGGAAGCTCCTCCACCTCGAGCACCGTGCGGTTGGCGGATGGCGCGCCGGGGATCGCGACCTCGGTGTCGAGGTGGACGCGCAGCAGCGGAGATCCGGCCGGTCCGGGTTGTTCCCCGGTCCGACGAATCGAGGTCAGCGTGAGCTGGGCCAGCGGCACCCGAACGCCACAGGCCGCAGCGAGGCGGGTGCGCATCGGGCCGGCGGGCAGCGCGGACAGCTCCAGCACCCGTGGTGGCTCGGACGGCGGGGGGTCGGTCAGGGGCAGGTGGGCCGGCACCCCGGTCTCAGCGGTGAGCACCAACTCGTCGTCGCACGACTCCTGCGGCCATGAGCGTCGCTCGAGCCGCAGCCCGGCCGCGTGCAGCAGGCCGTCGAAGGTGTCGTAACGGGTGCGCTGCAGCCGGTGAGGCGCACCCGATTCGATCCCGGTCTCGTGCAGCAGGTCGTCGAGCACCTGCCGCGAGCCCGGATCGGTGCCGTAGGTGACGCTGGGCATGGTCGGAGGATCCAGGGTCGGTGGGTGGCGCATCGGAAGCTGAAGGATAGGTCGCCAGCGCCCCTCGCCGCCGCCGATTCGGGGCCGGAGTGCTGCGTGCGCCCATCTCCGCCCGGGCTCAGGTGCCGGCCAGCACCGCCCTGGCGACGACCAGGTCCTCCCAGGCCAGCCCCACCGACTTGAACAGCGTGCGCTGGTGCGGGGCGGTGCGTACCGCCCGTCCATCACGCACGAGCTCGGTCAGGTCCGCCCGGATCTGGTGGCGGTCCCAGTCGCCGGTGCGCTCGGCGGCGATGAGGTCCCCGGCCTCGCGCATCGCCGCCTCCCGGGTTTCGACCACCACGTCCGCGCCGATCACGGTGGTCGCATCGAGCTCCTGCAGGTCCGGGCGGTAGGCGCCGACCGCGTTGAGGTGCACGCCGGGGAGCAGCGATCCGCCGTCGAACACCGGCGTCGGGCTCGAGGTGCACACGCACACCACCTCGGCGTCGGCGACCGCCTCCGGCCCCGTAAGCGCCACCTCGACGTCCAGCAGCGGACGGGCGAGTTCGGCGAGCTGCTCAGCGGAGCCAGGGCTGCGGCTGACGATGCGCACGTCGGCCAGCGGCAGCTCGGCGTGCATGGCGAGCAGATGCGCGTGGGCCTGGGCGCCGGCGCCGAACACGACCAGGCGCACCGGACGTCCGGCGTCGGTGAGGTGGCGCGCCAGGTAGCGGGTGGCCACTCCCGATACCGCCGCGGTGCGCAGGGCGGTCAGCGCCCGGGCGTCGAGCAGCGCCGCGGGCACGAGCCCGGGCGCGTCGAGCAGGACGAACACGCCGTGGATGCGGGGCAGGCCGCGGCCGGGGTTGTCGGCGTCGATACCGACCAGCTTGATGCCGGCGGCGCCGCTGTCGAAGCAGGGCATGAGCAGCAGTTCCTGCGCCCCGTGGTGCAGGTGCTCTCGGGCGGGCACCTCGGGGATGCCGGTCGCGTGCAACGCGGCGTCGAGCGCGTCGATGGCGGCACGCATCGGCAGGCGCTGCCAGACCTGGTCGTAGTCGATGACCTCCATCAGCGCAGCACGAAGCCGGGACCCAGCGGGTCGTCGGGCTCGAGCACGAAGGTGTGGTGACCGGTCCGGTGGGCGCTGCCGGTGACCTCGGTGTCGTAGCGACGCTGCGGGCCGGGCTGGGTGGCGCTGGGGCCGAGCGCCCGTGCGTGGAACCGGGAGCCCACGATGCTGTCGTGCACCAGGGTGGCGCCGATCTCGAGTTCGCCCCGTTCGACGAGCACGGCCAGCCGGGCGGAGGTGCCGCTGCCGCACGGCGAGCGGTCGACCTGCCCGTCGGCGAAGACCGTGACGTTGCGCTGGTGGTGCTCGCCGAGCACCTCGCTGAAGATCACGCCGTAGAGCCCGACCGCCCCGCTTGCGTCGGGCAGGGTGAGGGGATGGCAGGCATCGACGGCCCGCTGGATCGCCCGGCCCGTGGCGATCAGCGCGGGGAGGTGTTCGGGGGTCACCGTGAGCCCGAGGGCTGCTGCCGGCAGGGTGGCGTAGAAGGCGCCGCCGTAGGCGAGGTCGACGCGGACGCGACCCCGGCTCGGGCCGCCGGGGGTGGGAGGCGACGACAGATCCACCTCGACGTCGGTGGCCTCAACGTGGGCGGGCACGTTGACGAAGCGCGCCGAGACCGGTCGGCCCTGCGCGTCGAGCGCGACGATCGCCCGCACCCGGCCCGAGGGCACGTCGACCACGACCGGGACCTCGTTAGCCCTGGGTGGCGGCGTGACCAGCCCGGTGTGCACCGCCCAGGTGGCCAGCGCGATGGTCCCGTGCCCGCAGGCGGTCGAGAACCCGTCGTTGTGGAAGAACACGACCCCGAGGTCGCCGTGCTCGTCGTCGGGTGGCGTGAGAAAGCCCCCGTACATGTCCGCGTGGCCCCGAGGCTCGCGGCACAGCAGGGCTCGATCGACGTCAAGGTGATCGATGGCCCACCGGCGACGTTCGGCGACCGTACGCCCGCGGGCGGTGGGCGCTCCTGCGGTCACGATCCGGAAGGGTTCCCCGGCGGTGTGGTAGTCCGTGGTGGACAGGATCCGGGGTGAGGCGGCGTCCGGCGGCATGGTGTTCCTGTGGTGGCGGCGATCGTGGGTCGCGCACCGCGATCGGCCCGTGCCCGGGGGCCGACCGGATGGCCAGGGCGCAAGTGGGAGGTTAACCGTTGGGCCAGGTCCTGGGCAGCGCGTCGGCGGGTGAGTTTGCCGGTCCCGACGGTTTGTCTCCTACTGCGGTCGTCAGCGGTCTAGACTCCGCCGCGGTCCGGGTACCCCTGCCGTTCATCGCGTGCACGAGGTCTCCCGATCCGACACCACCCGAGGAGATCCCGTGACTGCGGTCCAGCGACTCACCGTCACCGGTGCGATCATCATCCTCCTCTCGGCGCTGGCCGGGGTGCTCGGCTCTGCGGCTGCCCTCGCGGAGAGCGTCGAGGAGATCAGTGGACGGCTGACCTTCGAGGGCGAGCCGGTCGTGGGGGTCGACATCGTGGTCGCGACCGACGACGGGGAGCCGGTCGGTGCCAGCACCTCCGACGAGGACGGGCGCTGGAGCGTGTCGCTGCCGGATGGCGGCACCTACCTGGTGACCATCCAGGTCGAGACGCTGCCGCCCGGGATCGACCTGCGCGATCCCGAGCGTGAGCAGCTCGAGATCCGGGTGAGCGACGGCGGGACGGGTACGGCGCTGTTCGCGCTCGGTGAGCGTGAGGAGGTTGGTGCCCAGCTCGCCAGCCGGTTGGCGCAGAGCACGGTCAACGGGGTGAAGTTCGGGCTGATCATCGCGATGACCGCGATCGGACTGTCGCTGATCTTCGGGACCACCGGCCTGATCAACTTCGCGCATGGTGACCTGGTCACCCTCGGCGCCTTCATCACCTACTTCTTCAACGTCGTGCTCGGCCTGCACCTCGTGTTTGCGGCGCTGCTGGCGATCGTGCTCAGCGCCGCGTTCTCGGGCCTGATCGACCGAGGGTTGTGGCGACCCCTGCGCGACCGACGTACCGGGCTGATCGCGATGCTGGTGATCTCCATCGGGTTGGCCTTCGTGATCCGCCACACCATCCTGTTCTTCTTCGGCGGCTCGCGCCGGCCCTTCGCCCAGTACGCCATCCAGCAGGGCATCAACTTCGGCCCCGTGCGGCTCCAGCCGGTCGAGATCTGGGTCATGACGCTGTCGGTGCTGATCCTGGTCGGCGTCGCCCTGATGCTCACCCGCACCCGGCTGGGCAAGGCGATGCGCGCGGTCGCTGACAACAAGGACCTCGCCGAGTCGTCGGGCATCGACGTGCAGCGGGTCATCCTGTCGGTGTGGGTGCTGGGCGGGGCGTTGACGGCGGTGGGTGGCATCTTCCTCGGGGTCATCGAAAGCGTCGACTATCTGATGGGCTTCCGGCTGCTCCTGCTGATGTTCGCAGGGGTGATCCTCGGCGGCCTCGGTACCGCCTACGGCGCCATGCTCGGCAGCCTGCTCGTTGGCATGGTCAGTGAGATCAGCGCGGTGTTCTTCTCCAGTGAGCTGAAGTACGTCTGGGCGCTCGGGGTGTTGATCCTGATCCTCCTCGTCCGGCCGCAGGGTCTGCTCGGTCGCAAGGAGCGGATCGGATGAGCCAGCGCCAACCGGACGGCCCGCGGACAAGGAGCGTGCGCTAGTGGCTATCGAGATCTTCTTCGACGCACTGCGCTCGGCGATCGGCCCGACCGCTGCGGCCTACGCCCTGCTCGCGATCGGCCTGAACCTGCACTTCGGGTACACGGGTCTGCTCAACTTCGGGCAGGCCGGGTTCATGCTCGTGGGCGCCTACGGCGTGGCGATCACCGTCGCGACCTTCGGCGGCCCGCTGTGGCTGGGCGTGATCGTGGGCATCCTCGGGGCGGTCGTGCTCGCGCTCATCCTCGGGGTTCCCACCCTGCGGCTGCGAGCGGACTACCTCGCCATCACCACCATCGCAGCCTCCGAGATCCTGCGGCTGATCTTCCGCAGCGGCGGTGCCGAGCCGGTCACCGGCGGCGTGTTCGGCCTGCGGCAGTTCGCCGGGAACTTCTACGCCGTCAGCCCCATCCCCGACGGCCGCTACCTCGGTCCGTTGCAGACCAGTGCCGGCCGGACCTGGCAGATGCTCGTCGGATGGAGCGTGGTCGCCCTGATGACCCTGGTGGTCTGGATGCTGATGCGCAGTCCCTGGGGGCGGGTGCTGCGCTCGATCCGCGAGGACGAGGATGCGGCTCGAAGCCTGGGCAAGAACGTCTTCTCCTACAAGATGCAGAGCCTGATCTTCGGCGGGGTGATCGGCTCGCTCGGTGGAGCGCTGTTCGCCCTGTCCCTGCAGACGGTGCAGCCCGACACCTTCCTGCCCCAGGTGACCTTCTACGCCTTCGCGATCCTGATCCTCGGCGGCACCGCCTCCACCTTCGGTCCGGTGGTCGGCGCGGTCATCTTCTGGTTCATCATCGCCGGCTTGCAGAGCACGCTGCGCCGGCTCTCGGATGCCGGCTCGCTGCCGGAGTTCTTCGGCGCCCAGGCGGTGGGCGCGGTGACCCTGACCTTCGTCGGTGTGCTGCTGATGGCGTTGATGATCTTCCGGCCGCAGGGCATCCTCGGCAACAAGCGCGAGATGCAGCTCGAGGTGTAGCGAGCGCGCTGGGTTGCTGGGGCGTGCGCGTTACGGGGGGGCGTGCGCGCTGCGCTGCTGTCCGTGCGCGCTGCGCTGCTGTCCGTGCGCTGAATGTGCCGGACAGCGGTCGGCGTGGCCGGTCGCTGGATGTGGCGTACGCAAGCGGTCATGGGTGACCGGGTGGGTACGCCGCATGGTCCA
>SLLJ01000297.1 GCA_007134165.1 Nitriliruptoraceae bacterium
CAGTTCGCGCTGCACCGAGAGCATCTGGTCACGGTCGGTAGCGTGGTGCAGCGTGTGCAACCGCTCGCGCAGGGCCTGCTCCTGGCTGCGGAGCCGGTCGGCGAGCAGGGTGCGCACCCGCCAGGCGGCCACCTCGGCATCGACCGGCCCCTCCTCTTCCTCGAGCGCGATCGCGCGGATGGTGGCACGCAACTCATCGTCCTCAGCGACATCGAGGACCACGCCGAGCTCCACGCCGGCGCCTCCGGCGGCCTGCAGGGTCGCGAACACCGCCCGGGCCGTGGGGTGGGTCAGGTCATCGTCGGTGAGCTCGAACCACTCGTCGGGCAGCAGCTCAGGGGCCTGCAGCGCGACCCGCAGCACCGCGCGCTCCTGCCGGGCGCGCTGACGGCGCGGCGCCTGGTGCGGGGCAGCCTCCGAGCGGGGTCCGCGGACGCTGGTGGCCACGCCCTGATGTCGGTCGAGGGCGACGCCGAGCCGCGCGGCGCTCTGCGCGACGAAGTCGTAGGCCACCCCGATGCCGGCCGCCACCTCGGTGCGGGCCCACTCCCGTCGCAGGTCCGGGTCGGGCTCCCGGCCGAGCACCTCGAGCGCCTCACGCAGCGCGGCGATGCGGCCGGACTCCGAGGAGAGGTCGGCGGCCGCGAGCCGGTGGCGGACCACGAACGGCACCACCGGCGTGGCCGCCGTCACCGCCGAGCGCATCCCCTCCGCTCCCACCTCGGCGACCAGGTCGGCCGGGTCCGACCCGTCGGGCAGCACCAGCACCCGCACGTCGAGCCCGGCACCGCGATCCGCCCGGCGAGCACCACCACCACCGCCCGAGCCGCCCGACCCGCCCGACCCGGCCGACCCGGCCGACCCGGCCGCCGCCACCTCCCGGGCCGCCTCCCAGGCCCGCTCGGCGGCCTTGACCCCGGCGTCGTCACCGTCGAAGGCGAGCACCACCCGGGGCGCGTAGCGCGCGATCATGGTGAGGTGCTCGACGGTCACGGCCGTGCCGCAGGTCGCGACCGCGTTGCCGAACCCGGCCTGGTGCAGGGCCATGACGTCGGTGTAGCCCTCGCAGACCAGCACCTGCCCGTCGCGCACGATATCGGCCCGGGCCTGGGGCACGCCGTAGAGCACCCGCATCTTCTTGTACAGCGGAGTCTCGGGCGAGTTGAGGTACTTGGGCGGGTCGAAGTCGCCGTAGTCGAGCGCGTCGAGCACCCGGCCCCCGAAGCCGACCACGTCCCCGCCCGGGTCGTGAACCGGGAACATCAACCGGCCGCGGAAGCGGTCGCGCAGACCACCACGGTCGGTGCGCACTGCCAGCCCGGTGGCGATGAGGTCCTCGGGCGGGATCCCGGCGGCGGTCAGCGCGCGGCTGAGCGCCTCCCACCGGTTGGGGGCGAAGCCGAGGGTGAAGCGGGCCGCCTCCGGGCGACCGAATCCCCGGGAGCGCAGGTAGTCGCGGGCCGACTGGCCCTCCTCGGCGTACAGTTGCTCGGCGAACCAGGCGGCCGCCGCCGAGGTCACCGCCACCAGCCGCGAGCGCTCCCCGATCGCCCGCCGGTCGCGGGCGGAGAGTTCCTCGTAGCGCAGCGTGAACCCGGTGCGCCGCGCCAGCGCCTCCACCGCCTCGGGGAAGTCGAACCCCTCGATGCGCATGAGGAAGTCGTAGAGGTCCCCCGAGGCCCCACAGCCGAAGCAGTGGTAGACGTTGCCCTCCGGGGACACCGTGAACGAGGGCGTGCGCTCGGTGTGGAACGGGCACAGGCCCTTGAACGACCGGCCGGCGCGCTTGAGGGTGGTGTGGTCGCCGACGACCGCGACGATGTCGGCCTGCGCCCGCAGGGACTCGATGTCCTCCTTGAGGATCCGACCGGCCACGACCACCTCCCCGACCGAACCCTACCGCGGGGTCCGGCCGCTGCCGACCCGACCGTTCAGCGAGCGGTGGACGAACGGCTCAGGGCACCAGGTTGATGTCGTCCCAGTCCGGGTCGAGCTCGCGCAGGAAGCCGCTGATTCGCTCCACCTCGGCCTGTTCGCCGATCTCGGCGGCGGCGGCGCGCAGCCGGACCAGGCAGGCCAAGAAGCCGCGGTTGGTCGGCTGCGACCAGCGCACCAGCCCGCGACCACCCCAGCCGTGGGCCCGCAGCGCGTCCAGGCCGCGGTGGTAGCCCACTCGGGCGTAGGCGTAGCGCTCGATCGGGGTGGTGCCCAGTGCTGCCAGCTCCGCCCAGCCGGCGCTGAGCGTGGGGTGCGCGGTGACGACGGCCTCGACGGCCGCCTTGCGTTCAGCGTCGTCGAGCCACGAGGCCCGGTCCAACGCCTGGGCGGCGTCGTCGGGCATCGCGGGCAGCACGGTCTCGTGACGGTCGGCCAGGGGCAGGTCGGCCACCGCGGGCTCCTTGGTGGGGGGCACGGGCCGGTGCGGACCCTAGCGGCCGGGCACGAGTAGCCTCGACGCGCCCCTCGCGCGAACAGGTTGCCCGTGCCGACCCCGATCCACTACCACGTCGACCTCTCCGACCGGCTGCACCATCTGGTGCGGGTGACGCTCACCGTGCCGGGGGAGCTCGCCGCCGGGGCCCGGATCGTGCTGCCGGTGTGGACCCCCGGCTCCTACGTCCGCCGCGACTACGTCCACCACGTGCAGTGGATCCGAGCCCGCACCCGCGGGGGCGCGACGGTGGACCTCCGCCCCGACGGGATCAGCGCCTGGCGGCTGCCCGACGA
>SLLJ01000498.1 GCA_007134165.1 Nitriliruptoraceae bacterium
ACCGGATCTGGGACGCCACCCTCGAGCACCTGTACCTGACGGGCATGGCGGTGGGCATCGGGCTGGTGCTCTCGCTGCTGCTCGCGGTGCTCGCCCTGCGCAACCGTCGGCTGTACGCCCCCATCATTGCCGCGGGCGGGCTGCTGTTCACCCTGCCCTCGCTGGCGGCGTTCGCGCTGCTCGCGCCGTTCACCGGGCTGAGTGCGACCACCGCGATCATCGCGCTGACCAGCTACACGATCCTGATCCTGGTGCGCAACATCGTCACCGGCATCGACGGGGTGCCCGACGAGGTCGTGGAGGCCGCCCGTGGGATGGGCTACCGCCGGACCCGGCTGTTCCTCGAGATCGAGCTGCCGCTGGCCCTGCCCGTGATCGTCGCGGGCGTGCGCATCGCGGCGGTGACCGTGATCGGGCTGGTGACGGTCACCGCGCTGCTCGGGCTCGGCGGGCTCGGGCAGTTCATCCTGTCCGGCTTCCGGGTGCTGCCCCCCTTCCCGACCCAGATCATCGTGGGAACAGGGCTGTCGGTGGTGCTCGCGATCGTGTTCGACCTCGGGCTGCTGGGGGTCGAGCGGGCCCTGACCCCGTGGGCACGACGGCGGGCGGCGGTCTGATGGAGCTGCTCACCGACGTCCTCGCCTGGCTCTCGCAGCCTGACCGCTGGAGCTTCACCGACCCCCGGGGCGTGCCCTACCGCACCATCGAGCACCTGTGGGTGTCGGTGGTGGCCACCGTGCTCGCCGTGGCGATCGCGGTGCCACCGGCGCTCTCGCTGGCCCACAGGCGGCGGGCCGAGGCGATGGCCAGCGCCGTGGTCAACCTCGGCCGGGCGATCCCCTCGTTCGGCCTGATCGTGCTGTTCTGGCTGCTGGCCACCCGCCTGCCGTGGCTTGGCACCCAGTTCTGGCCGTTGGTCGCGGCCCTGGTCGCGCTCGCGCTGCCGCCGATCTTCACCAACACCTACACCGCGGTGCGAGAGGTCGACGCCGCCACGGTTGAAGCCGCCCGCGGCATGGGCTACAGCGAACGGCAGGTGCTGCGCGAGATCGAGCTGCCACTGGCCTCCCCGGTGATGCTGGCCGGGGTGCGGCTGGCCTTCGTGCAGGTGGTGGCGACCACCGCCATCGGCGCGATCGTGACCAACGGCGGCGGGCTCGGCCGCTTCATCGTCGACGGGTTCGCGACCGGCCGGGCCGGCCAGGCGCAGGTGCTGGCCGGCGCGATCCTGCTCGGAGCGCTCACGCTGCTCGCCGAGGCCGGATTTGGGGTGCTCGAACGTCGCGCGATCCCCGCCGGGGTCCGGCGCGAGGCGGTGGTCACCGACACCGCCCGGCAGGCCACCGGCACCGGCTGACGTCCGGGCGAATGACGACCGTCCGGCCGGAGTACGTGCACTGCGTGCGCGCAGCGACCCGCTCTCACCACCCTGGGGACGGGTGACGATGCCCCCCGGGGCCCATCCCGAGCGGCCAGCAGGACCGTAGGTACGGTCACCGCCCTGCGATAACGGAGATGACATGCGACCAACGACCCGACGACTGCTCGCCGTGCTGGCCGGACTGACCCTGGTGCTGGTCGCCTGCGCCGACGACGCGGCCGACGACGCGACCGAAGAGGCCGCCGACGACGCCGACACGCCCGATCCGATCCCCGACGACAGCCCCGACATCGAGGTTGCCTCGTTCAACTTCCCCGAGTCCGAGATCCTCGGCGAGATCTACGCCCAGGCGATGGAGGCCGCGGGCTACCCCGTGGCGCGCAACCTCAACCTCGGCGCCCGCGAACTGATCTACCCCGAACTGCTCGACGGCGACCTCGACCTGCTGCCCGAGTACCTCGGCTCCGCGCTGGTGGTGTGGTTCGAGCAGGATCCGCCGGCCGACATCGACGCCGGCTTCGACGCGCTGTCGGAGGCGTTCGCCGCGGACGGGGTCAGCGTGCTCACCCCCGCCCCGGCCGAGAACAACCAGGCCTTCGTGGTCACCGCCGACTTCGCCGCCGACAACGAACTGACCGGCATCGGCGACCTCGCCGACGCCGGGCCGATCACCTTCGCCGGGCCACCCGAGTGCGAGGACCGCGACACCTGCTTCCAGGGCCTGGTGACCACCTACGGGCTCGACGAGGTCACCTTCGAGTCGATCCAGGAGGCGGCCGCACGACTGGCCGCGCTGGACGCGGGCGACGCCGAGTTGATCCTGCTGTTCTCGACCGACGCGCCGCTGGCCGGTGACGCCTACGTCGTGCTCGAGGACACCGAGGGCATGCTGCCGCCCGAGAACATCACCCCGGTGGTGCGCGACGAGGTGCTCGATCTCTACGGCGACGACCTCGCCGATCTGCTCGAGCAGGTCACGGCGGCGATCACCACCGACGCCCTGCAGCAGATGAACGCCGACGCCTCTGAGGGCCTGTCCGCCGCGGAGATCGCCGAGGCGTGGCTGGCCGACAACCTGTGACCGACGGCACGGCCGCACGGCGGCGGCTGTAGGCTCGTGGGTCGATGCCCCACCGACCGGAGCCCCGCCGTCGTGCCGAGCCTGCCGAGCCTCCATCTGACCACCGACGCGCTCGGCGACCTCGACGTCGACGCGCTGATCGTCCCGGTCTTCCGGGGGGCGATCGAGGGTCCCGGCGCGGATGTGGCCCTGCGGGCGCTGGGCCTGGACCAAGTGCCCCGCGACGAGCACTTCCGCGGCCGTCCGGGTGAGATCCTGACCCTGGCCGCCCCCGACCAGCCCTGGGGGCAGGTGGTCCTGGTCGGCCTCGGGCGGCTCGATGCGCTGAGCGACGAGCAGGTTCGTCGAGCTGCGGGCAGTGCGGTGCGCTCGGTCGCCGAACGGTGCAGGACGGTGGCGACCACGCTGCCGGAGGTGAAGGTCAGCACGGCCACCATCCGCGCCGCCGCCGAGGGGGCGCTGCTCGGCGCCTACCGCTACGACCAGGCCCGCTCGCAGCCCGAGCCGCTGGTGCTGACCGACGTGACCCTGGTGGTGCCCTCGTCGCTGGCCGGCCGGGCCGCCCCCGAGGTCGAGCGCGCCCGGGTACACGCCGAGGCCCAGTGCCTGGCCCGTGACCTGGTGACCACCCCGCCCAACCGGCTGGGGCCGGTGGAGTTGGCGCAGGCCGCCCGTGAACTGCTGCCCGCCGACGTCGAGGTGGAGGTGTGGGACGAGCAGCGGCTGGCCGACGAGGGCTGCGGGGGGCTGCTGGCGGTTGCCCGGGGATCCGCGCGTCCACCGAGACTGGTACGGCTGCGCTACCGGCCGGCCAACCCGGTCGCTCACGTTTCGCTGGTGGGCAAGGGCATCACCTTCGACACCGGCGGGATCTCGCTCAAGCGCCCCTCATCGATCATGGAGGAGATGAAGGGCGACATGGCCGGTGCGGCGGTCGTGCTCGCGGCGTTCGGTGCGCTGGGGGCGCTCGGGGTCCCCGTGGCCGTCTCCGGCGAACTGTGCCTGGCCGAGAACATGCCCGGGGCCGACGCGCAGCGTCCCAGCGACGTGATCACGATCCGCAACGGCACGACCGTGGAGGTCCTCAACACCGATGCCGAAGGCCGGCTGGTGCTGGCCGACGGGCTGAGCCTTGCCGCCGAGGACGACGACGTCGACGCGATCGTGGACGTCGCCACGCTGACCGGGGCGGTGTTCCGTGCCATCGGCAAGCGGGCCACCGGGGTGTTCAGCAACGACGACGACCTGCTCCGCCAACTGCTCGCCGCCGCTGACGACGCCGGCGAGGCGATGTGGCACCTGCCGCTGTGGGACGATCTGCGCGACAACCTCGACTCGACGGTCGCGGATCTGGACAACCTCGGCCGGGGCGACGAGGCCGGGGCCACGATGGGCGGGCTGTTCCTGCGCGAGTTCGTCGACGGCACGCCCTGGGCACACCTGGACATCGCCGGTCCGTTCTGGCAGGACGAGGACCGCTACCACCTGCCGCGCCACGGCACCGGCGTCGGCGTGCGCACCCTGCTGCGGTGGCTCGAGCCCCGGCGGGACTGACCCCCCGACCGGTCCGAACCTGGCCGCGTCCGACCCCCGCGCGCGAGACCTGCCAAGCCACACGACTGCTTGACCGTCATTCGACCACGAATGACGCTTCCCGCGGCCGAGAGCCGGGATCCGGTGCTGGCCTGGTGCAACGCCCGCTGGCACGTAAACTCCGTGGTGTCGACGGGCGGACGCTCCGAGGACTGCCTGATCTGGGGGATCGCCGCCGGAAGCTGTGCCTCGAGCCGCAACGTCTGGTTCCTGCGCAACGCCTACGGTCCCGACCTGAGCTCCAGCCCGCACCAGTTCGCCGGCTTCCTGCACAACGTCACCGGTCGCTAGCCCATCGGACCCGCGGCGCGGCTGAGCGCCGCACCTACATCGGCGGCGGTGAGCCGGGTCAGCACCTCGTCGCAGGGCTGCGCGGACTCGGCGACCACCCGGCTGGCATGCGCGGCCACCGCCGCCTCGAACAGGTTGCGCACCAGCCGAGCGTTGCCGAACCCCCGGTCGCGCGGCACCCGTGCGAGGCCGTCGCCCAGTGCGACCACCGCCTCGTCGTCGAACCGGTAGCCGTAGCGACCGGCGACGTTGGCGGCGATGGTCAACAGCTCGTCGTGGCGGTAGTCGGGGAAGTGGATGGTGCGCGAGAAGCGCGAGGCCAGCCCCGGGTTGGAGGCCACGAACCGCGCCATCTCGTCGGGGTAGCCGGTGACGATGACCACCAGCCGGTCGCGGTGGTCCTCCATGAGCTTGACCAGGGTGTCGACCGCCTCCTGGCCGTAGTCCCGGCGGTCGCCCCGCACCAGCGCGTAGGCCTCATCGATCAGCAGCACCCCGTCCAGCGCCTCCTCGACCAGCTCACGGGTGCGCTCGGCGGTCTGTCCGACGTAGCCGGCGACCAGTCCTGAACGGTCGGTCTCGACCAGGTGGCCGCGGGCGACCAGGCCCAGGCTCGCGTAGATCTCGGCCACCAGCCGGGCCACGGTGGTCTTGCCGGTTCCCGGGTTGCCGGTGAACACCAGATGGCGGCTGGTGGGCAGGGCGGGAAGCCCCCGGGCCGCGCGCAGCTGCTGCACGGTGAGCAGGTTGGCGACCAGCTCGACCTCGGCCTTGACCGGCGCCAGTCCAACCAGCGCCTCGAGTTCGGCGACGACTTCGTCGACGGCGCGGGGCCCGGCCCCGGCCTCCCCCGGTGACGGCGGGGCCCGATCGCGGCGCGCCCCGCCCGGCGGCGGGGGCAGGTGGGCCAGTGGGTCGGTACCTGGCGTGGCGGGCCCGGTCCCGACCTCCAGCCGGTCGGCCAGCGCACCGAGCACGGAGCCATCCGGGCCCACCCGCCGACCCGTGAGCGGTGCCAGCAGGTGGGCGCCCTGGTTCGGCGGAGGCACCCCGGCACGTTCCATGGCCTGCAGCAGCACCGTGCGGAACCGTGCTACGGCGTCGAGCTCGACCCGCGACGGCGGCGCGGACAGTGAAGCCACGACCTGAGCGAGTGCAACCGCGCTGGTCAGGTAGCGCCATGCCCGACCCGCATCGCGGCGCCGGTCGGCGGCGAGCAGCACCTCGAAGATGGCCGGCGGCTGCTCGAGCATCCGGCGGGCGCCGGCCAGCGCACCCGATGCCGCCAGCCCCGGCAGGTCACGGGCCGCCACCCGCTCGGGGGCCCGTGCACCCACCACCTCGAGGTAGGCGACCAACTCCTCCGGGGCATGCGATGCGTCGGCGTCGATGACCGCCGCCACGACGTCCACGGCCTCCCCCACCACATCGCGGCGTACCCGGGCGCCGCTGAGTCCCTCGGCGCTGGCCAGTGCCCGCAGGTCCTCGCCGACGACCGCTACGAAGGCGTCGACGGACTCGGCCAGCGCCCTGCTCACGGTGCTCCCCCGCTGGTCTGGTGGGTTCACAGTCAACCACGGTCGAGAGGGACCCTACCCGGCGTTCCGTCACGGCTTCGTCGCCTGCTGATCGAGGGACCACCGGGCGGCGTAGTCCGGGTCGTCGCGCAGCAGATCGGTGTGGGGACCGCGGGCCACGACCCGCCCCGCGTCGAGCACCACGACCTCGTCGACCACGGGCAGGACCCGCAGGTCGTGGGTGAGCAGCAGCACCCCTCGCTGCCCAGCAGCCCGCAGGGCATCGGCGAGCAGCGCCCGTCCGGTCACCGGGTCGAGGTCCGCGGTCGGCTCGTCGAGCACCAGCAGCGGGGTGGCACGCAGCAGCAGGCGCGCCAAGGCGAGACGGTGGCGCTGGCCCCCCGACAGCCGGCTGCCGCCCTCCCCCACCCGAGTGTCGAGCCCGTCGGGCAGCTGCGCGACCCAGCCGTCGAGGTGGGCCGAGGCGAGCGCCCGACGCAGCTCGTCGTCGGAGGCGCCGGGGCGGGCCAGGTGCAGGTTGCTGGCGACGGTGCCGTCGAACACCTGCGCCCGGGACTCCGACAGCCCGACCACCGACCGCAGCTCGTCGCCGGGCAGGGTCGGCAGCGGGACCCGATCCAGACGCAGCTCGCCCTGCTCCGGGTCGAGGAAGCGCACCGTGAGGGTGCCCAGCGTCGACTTGCCGGCACCGGAGCGCCCGACCACCGCCACCCGCCGGCCCGGCGCCAGCTCGAGGTCGTGGTCCAGCAGCGCGGGGGCGGCGGCGCCCGGGTAGCGCGCGGTGACCCGGTCGATCGCCAGCCGGCTGGTCGGTAGCGTCACCAGGACGCCGGTATCGCCGGCAGCCGGGTCGGGGGCAGGGTCGGGGGCGTCGAGCACCTCGCGCAGCCGGCGACTGGAGCTCGCGGCGGTGCTCAGCGCCTGCGCGGCGGCCGGCAGCGGGGCCAGTGCCTCGCCCAGGGCGAGCCCGAGCACGACCAGTGCTCCGAGCACGACGCCCTCGAGCAGCCCCGCGCCGACCGCCGGCACGCCGACCAGCACCAGGCCGACGACGGTGGTCCCCAGGACCAGCTGCACGGCGGCGTCCGATCCGCTGCCCCGGGCCACCGCGGAGCGGTCGAGCCGGACCAGGTCGACGTCGAGGTGGGAGATGCGGGCGTGGGCCGCCGGCAGCCGGCCCAGCAGGCGCAGCTCCGGGGCGGCCCGCAGCACCTCGACGAGCTCGGCGGTGAGCTCACCGCGGGCGGCCGCCAGGGCACGCTGGGGCCGGTCGGCCAGCCGCAGCGCCGCCAGCGGCACGACCACCCCACCGATCACGACGCCGGCCGCGAGCACCGGCGCGGCCAGGGGCAGCAGCACGCCGGCGACCACCACGGCGAGCAGCCCGGCGATCAGCCCTCCGGTGAGTGGCACCACCCCACGTACCAGCGCGAGTTGCAGCCGGTCGACGTCGACCACCAGCCGGGCGAGCAGGTCGCCCATGCGGCGGCCGCCGAGCCCGACCGGCGCTTTGGGTACCAGCCGGGCGTAGATCAGGGTGCGCAGTTCGACCACGACCCGCAGCGCGACGTCGTGGCCGGCGAGCCGTTCCACGTAGCGAGACACGCCCTTGAGCAGCGACAGCGCCCGCACCCCGACGATCACGGTGGTGAGGTCCAGCAGGTTGGGCCGCAGCGCAGTGGCCGAGATCAGGTAGGTCGACACGGCCACCAACAGCACGCCGGCCAGCGGCGTGAGCGTGCCGGCGGCGGTCGCCAGCGCCAGCATCCGCCGGTGGGGGCGCAGCAGACCGGTCAGGGTCACCGCCGCGTCGGTCGGGTGAGGCTGCTCGGGACGGTCGGGTTCGGGGGTGTGTTCCTCGGGAGGTGCCGGCACCGCGGCTCGGCGGGGCAGCGAGACCTGCGGTGGGGCGCGCAGCTCGCCCGGCTGAAGCGGCCGGGATGCGGCCAGCAGCCGGGCGTAGGCGCCGTCGGCATCGGCGAGCTCGGCGGGGGGCCCGGCGTCCACGACCCGCCCCGCGTCCAGGACGACCACCCGGTCGGCCTCGGCGGCCACCGGCAGCCGATGGGTCAGCACGACCACGGTGCGCTGCCCACCCAAGGACGCCAGGGCCCTACGCACCGCCAGCTCCGCCTCCACGTCGAGGTCACCGGTGGGCTCGTCGAGCACCACCAGTCCCGCCGGCCGCAGCAGTGCCCGCGCCAGCGCGACACGTCGCCACTGCCCGGTGGACAGCTCGCGGCCGCCGGGACCGACCACCGTGCGCAGCCCGTCGGGCAGGCTCGCCACCTCGAGGTCGAGGCCGACCGCAGCCAGTGCCGACCACACCTCGGCGTCCCCGGGGCGGGCATCGTCGGCGGTGCCCAGGCGCAGCACGTCGGCGAGCGTGCCGCGTAGCCGCGCGGGCTGCTGGGGGACCCAGGCGACGTGCCGGTGCCAGGCCTCGGGGTCGAGCTCGGCGAGGTCCACGCCACCGGCCGTGATGCGACCTCCGTCCGGCCGGCGAAGCCCGATGAGCAGGGCGGCCAGGGTGGTCTTGCCCGCCCCCGACGCACCGAGCACCGCCAGGCGCTCTCCGGGCCGCACGCGCAGCTCGACTCGGTCCAAAGCCGGCACCGCCCGCCCCGGGTAGGTGACCCGCACGTCCTCGAAGCGCACGCTCACGCGGCCGGGATCGGGCGCGGGGCGCCGCCGGACGGCAGCATCCGGCTCGTCGGGTTCGAGCAGCCCGAGCAGCCGCTCGGCGGCGACCGCGCCGTCCTCGTTGGCGTGGAACTGCTGGCCGATCTGACGCAGCGGCCAGAAGGCCTCGGGGGCGAGCAGCAACGCGAGCAGCACCGGCTCGAAGCTGCCGAGCCCCTCCGCCAGCCGCACCCCGGCGACCACCGCGACGGTGGCTACCGCCAGCGCGGCGAGCAGTTCGAGCACCAGCGCCGAGAGGAACGCGACCCGTAGCGTCTCGAGCGTGGTGCGGCGCAGCCGTTCGGCGGCCTGCCTCACCTGTACGCCGACGCGGTCGACCGCGCCGAGCAGCCGGATGGTGCCAAGCCCTTCGAGCACGGCCAGCAGGTGACCCGACAGCTCGCTCAGGGCCCGGAACCGGCGGCGGGTCGCCCCCCGGGCGGCGAGCCCGACCAGCACCATGAACACCGGGATCAGTGGCAGGGTGACCAGCAGGATCAGCGCCGAGGTGAGCTCGATGGGCAGCAGCACGACCACGATCGCGACCGGGATCACCGCACCACGAACGATGGCGGGCAGGTACCCGCCGAAGGTGCCGTCGAGCGTGTCGATGCCCTCGGTGAGCTCCGCGGCGAGCTCACCGACGGCCGCCTGATCGGCGTCGGGGGGCCGGCGCAGCAGGTGGTCGAGCGCCCGGGCGCGCAGGCGGGACTTGACCCGCGTGGCGGTGCGCAGGGCCACGAGGTCGGTGGCCCAGCTCGCCGCGGCGCGCACCACCACGGCGCCGGCGAGCAGCAGTATCCAGCCACCGTGGTCGGCGAGTGTGGCCCCGTCCAAGAAGGTCCGGGCGATGATCGCGGCCAGGGCCGCGGCCTGGGCGACCAGTGCGCTGGCGGTGAGCAGAGCGAGCAGGGCGGTGAGCACCAACTGGCGTGGCACCGCCGGGTCCAGGCGTAGCAGGCGCGGATCGACCGGAGGCCGGGTCGCCTCGCTGCGGATACGCCGGTCCGGCAGGGCAGCGCCGAGCTCGGACGCTGCCCGGCCGGTGGCCGGCGACGAGCTCACGTGGGCTCGTCCGACCCCTCGGCGTCGTGGGCGTCGTCGGCGTCATCTGCGTCCGCGTCGACCGTCCCAGAGCCCGAACGCAAGCCGGAGCCGGTACCCGCCCGCGACCGGGCCAGGCGTCGATCGAGCACCTCCATCGGCGTCTCGGACGGCGCCTGGACCGACTCGCGGCTGATCCGGTGGCGGAACACCCAGTAGGTCCAGGACTGGTAGGCCAGCACGATCGGCAGGAACAACAGCGTCGCCCAGGACATGATCGTCAACGTCAGGTCGGAAGCCTTGGCATTCGAGATGGTCAGGTCGAAGGCCGGGTCGATCGAGGAGACCAGCAGGCGCGGATACAGGTTCAGGAACAGCGTCAGGGTCACCAGCACGATCGCGGCGGTGGTGGCCACGAAGGCCCATCCGGCCAGCTTCTCGCGCACGAGGATCGGGACCGCGACCGCCGCGCCCATCGCGGCCACCGGAACGATGCCGGGCACCACGCCGGTGTCGCCCGCCGCCTGGGCATTGAAGTAGGTCCACACCAGAAAGGCGATCACCCCCAGTGCGGTGACCACCCCGAGTGGGACCGCGAGCCGCTCGGCCTTGCGCTGCACCCGGCCGCCGTCCTCGGTCTTGAGCGCGAGGTAGACCGCACCGTGCAGGGTGAACAGCAGCAGCGTGCCGAGCCCGCCGAGCAGCGCGTACGGGTTGAGCAGGTCGAGCAGGTTGCCCACGAACAGCCCGTCGGCCTCGATCGGGATGCCGCGCACGAAGTTGGCGAACGCCACCCCCCACAGCAGCGCCGGGAGCAGCGAGCCGTAGAAGATCGCCTGGTCCCACCACCAGGTCCAGCGCTCGTCGGTGCGCTGGTGGCGGAACTCGAAGGCCACCCCCCGCACGATCAGTGCGATCAGGATGAGGAACAGCGGCAGGTAGAAGGAGCTGAACACGGTGGCGTACCAGAGCGGAAAGGCCGCGAACATCGCCCCCCCGGCGGTGATCACCCACACCTCGTTGCCGTCCCACACCGGCCCGATGGTGTTGATCATCACCCGCCGGTCGGTCCCGTCATCCGCCAGCACCTTGGTCAGGATCCCGACGCCGAAGTCGAAACCTTCGAGCACGAAGTAGCCGATGAACAGCAC
>SLLJ01000220.1 GCA_007134165.1 Nitriliruptoraceae bacterium
CCGGGCCGCGGGCGGTTCGGACTGCGGTACCGTCCCCGACCCCGTCGGGGAGGTGCGCCGTGCAGTTCGAGGAGCTGCGCTACGTCTGCCAGCAGGCCGCGCTCGACCTGGTCCGCACCCGCGGCCGGCCGCTGCCGCCCACGGTGGTACTGCCCGGCCCGCAGCGCACCGAGCTGCTCACCCTGCCCGAGCTGCCGGGCGAGGACGAGGCGCGGCATGCGGTGCTCGCTCAGGTGGCGATGGACCGCATCAGCGCCGAGTCGATCCCGTGCTGGGGCTTCGTCGCCGAGGCCGATGTCGGCGGTGAGGACGCGGTGGTGGTCGTCTACGGCGCGCGGCGCCATGCCCCGCACCTGACGGCCTCGCGCTTCGCCGAGGACGGCGACCTCGAGGGCTTCGTGCCCTCTGAGCATCTCGACCCGACCGCGCTGCCCTTCCTGCATCCGCTGCAGCACGCCGTCGACGCGCTGCCGACGACCGGAGGCGACGTCTTCGGGGCCGTGGATCCCAAGCGTGCCGGCGGTCCCGATGCTCCCGGCGGTGGACTGCCGATCGTGCCCTGAGCCCGACCGGCCGTGAGCGGGTGAGGTTCAGGGCCGCAGGCGGTCGGGCGAGATCAGCACGAAGGTGGCCGTGGCGGTGGCGACGACCTCACCGCCGGCGCGGGCTTCGGCGGCGGCGAACAGCTTGCGGCCCTCGCGGTCGAGCGTGCGGGCCCGGAACTCCAGCGGCTGGCCGATGGGAGTGGCGGCGAGGTAGCGCACGGTGAGCTCACCGGTGAACCCGGGCGATCGATGCAGGGTCAGCAGGTAGCCGAGCACGTCGTCGAAGATCGCGGCGACGATGCCACCATGGGAGCGGGCGGGGGCGCCTTCGAACGCCGGGCCGAGCTCGACCTCGGCGACCACCTCGTCGCGCTCACGGTGCACCTGCATGGCGATGCCCATGGGGTTGTAGGGCCCTGACACGAAGCACTCATCGAAGTGCACGACCGGGCTGCCGTCGGGGACCTCGAGGTCGAACATCCGCCGCTTGAGCGCCAACGGCTCGCGGACCCGCCCCGGTGCGGACTCGAGGTCCGCAGCGATGCGGTCAGCGGCCTCGGCGACCCGTTCGAGCAGCGCGTCGTCGGCCTCGTGGCCCATCAGCGCGTGCCCGAGCCGGCGCAGTCCCGCGGCCGCCCGAGCCCGCGGGTGCTCGACACCCGGGAGGCCCCCGCCGCCTGCTGGCTCGCCCACGACGACCTCCCGCAACGCGTCGATCTCTGAGCCTACTGGCTCGCGTGGGCTGAGCGCCGCCGACGGCCCGCCCCCGCGGACACCGAGGTGGCGGGCTGCGGGGGCAGCAGACGGTGCGCGTGCGCACGCATGTCGAAGCCGGGGTCGAGCAGGGCCGTCAGGCCGAGCCCGGTGAGCGCGGCGAGCATGGTCTGGGCGCGGGCCTCGGCCTCGGGGGCATCGAGACCGGGCTCCTCACGCCGCCAGGCGTCCGCGAAGCGCTCGACCCGACGACGGTGGCTGCGCAGCACGCGCGCGGCGATGACCGGGTCGGTCAGGCCCCGCCCCACCGCGAGCTGCAGGTAGATCCGGGCCACCGGCGTGGAGCCGGTCACGAACAGCACGAACGCATCCACGAGATCGGCCAGCGTGTCGTTGCCCTCACCGGCCGGGTCCGGGTCGACCGACTCGAGCGCCTCGCGTACCACCTCGAAGACCGCCGCTTCCTTCGAGTCGAACAGGTTGTAGAAGCTGCCGGCACCCACGCTGGCCTGGTCGGTGATCGCCTTGAGGGTGACGCCTTCCATCCCCACCTCGCCGAGCAGCCGACGGGTCGCGGCCAGGATGCGTTCGCGGGTCTCGATGCCCACCCGGTAGCGCGCCACGGGCGACCTCCCTGCCGCTGGGTTTGCAGAAATGGAGCGGACACTCCAATATGTAGCACACGCTCCAACATGGAGCCGACCCCGGGTGGCCGGCAGGGTGCGCGGGAGCATCCGGCCCACGACCCCCTCGACGATCGGGAGGCGACGGCGCAGTGAGCCACTACAAGAGCAACCTTCGCGACATCTTCTTCAACCTGTTCGAGCTGCACCAGGCGGACGACTACTTCGGCTCCGGGCCCTTCGCGGCAGTCGACGGCGACCAGGCCCGGATGCTGCTCACCGAACTCGAGCGCTTCACCAGCGAGTCGATCTGGGCGGACTCCTTCGTTGCCGCCGACCGCCAGCCACTCGAGCTCTCGCCCGAGGGTGACGTCACCATCCCCGACGAACTCGATCAGGCGCTGCGGGCCTTCTACGAGGCCGGCTGGCACCTGATGCCGCTGCCCACCCACCTCGGCGGCTACGGCGCACCGCCCACCGTGCGCTGGGCGGGCACCGAACTGCTCGCCGGCGGTCACGCCACCGCCTCGCTGTGGCCCATCGGCGCCCTGATGTCCCAGATCGTGGACTCGATCGGCACCGAGGGGCAGAAGAAGACCTTTGGGATGCCGATGGTCGAGAAGTGCTGGGGCGGCACCATGGTGCTGACCGAGCCCGACGCCGGCTCGGACGTCGGCGCCGGGACGACCAAGGCGGTCAAGGTCGAGGACGCCGGTCCCGACGACCTCGGCTCGGTGTACCACCTCGAGGGCATCAAGCGCTTCATCACCTCGGCGGACGCGCAGACCCACGACAACACCATCCACCTCGTGCTCGCCCGTCCCGAAGGGGC
>SLLJ01000054.1 GCA_007134165.1 Nitriliruptoraceae bacterium
CTACTCGGCCGCATCCGGCGGCTCGCCGCCCAGGCCGGCCAGCCGGAGCGGTTCGCGAGCATCCTGGCGCGGGTTCGTGGTGAGCACGGCCGCAAGCGCAATCTGATCAAGCTGATCGACCAGAAGGGCTGGTAGCCGATGGCAGAGATCACCCTCGACGAATCGTGGCGACAGGTCCGGGCGCTGGTCGGCCGGGCCGAGCAGACCGCCGACGAGCGAAGATGGGCCGATGCGGTCGAGCGGTGGCGTGAGGTGCTGGCCCATCCGTGTGCCCACCACCAGGTCGTGGCCTACGAGATCCTCGACGAGATCCATCAGGCGTGGCGGCAGGCGGGCCGCTACGACGAGGCGATCGCCGCGAAGCGGGAGGCGATCGACGCCGGCTACCGGTCGGTGCCCGACCCGGAGGCCGACATCGCCGAGTGCCTGCTGGACGCGGGCCGCCGCGAGGAGGCCGACGCGCTGTTCGCGACGCTGCGTGAACGCGACCCGGAGGACGTGTGGCTCTACAACGCCGCGGCCTACAGCTACGCCGGCGTCGACCGGGACGTAGCGCTCACGTGGGCGCTGGACGGGATCGAGGTTGCGCTGGCCACCGGGGACCCCGACCAGGTCGTCATGCAGCTGCTCGAGTGCGCGGAGGCGGCCTGGAGGGCTCGCGGCGTACCGGTCGACGAGGACCTCGTCGAGAGGGTCGAGACGTTCTGCGAGAACTGGACCCCACCAGCGACAATCCACGACCGGTTCGGGGACGCGCCGCCCATCGAGGACCGACCGTGTGGGCACTGCGGCTACCGGCCCCGGACCAGCCGGGCCAGGCAGGACGAACGCGCCCGCCGCGCCCGCCGCCGCCTGCTCGAGGCAGAGAATCCCGAAGCGCTGGCCCGGCTTGACGCCGCGCTCGCGCCCGAACCCGCGGCCAAGCTTCCCGGTCCGATGCCGCTCGCGTTCGCCTGGTTCCCCGCTGACCAGTGGCCGCAGGCGACCGAGCGTTGGCCCGACCTGCTCGACGAGCTGCCCGCCGACCACGCCGAGTACAGCCGCGTCACCGAGGCACGGGTCAAGCACATCGCCCGGCAGGTGCCCGGAAGCCGTCTGCACGTCGCGGCGCTGAGCGTGGCCGGTCTCGTTGCCCATGCGGAGGAGGCCGGCTATGACCCCGGGACGAGCGAGGCCCGTTCGTCGTATGCTGCCGCGCTCCTCGAAAGGGGCGGAGCCGTCGTGTGGCCGCCGGGACGCAACGAGCCCTGTTGGTGCGGGTCGGACCGCAAGTACAAGAAGTGCTGCGGCCCGGTCCCTGCCGCGGCCGACGATCCTGAGTGAGCCCGTCGATGACCACTGAGAGACGGCATCCGCGGCGAGAGACCCCCGCGACGTTGCGGCTGCACGTCCAGCTCGACGGGGCCTTCCCGCCGGTGTGGCGACGGCTCGAGGTGGCCTGCGACCTCGGGCTGGACGACCTGCACGACGTGCTGCAGGTCGCGTTCGGCTGGGACGACGCCCACCTGTACCGGTTCACTCTCGGCCCGGAGGATGATCCCGGTGCGGCGTTCGCGTGCACGGCGGACCTCGCGCAGGGCTTCGACGACGACGCGTCGCTACCGACCTGGGATGTCCGGGTCGACGAGCTGCTCGCCGAACCGGGGGAGCGGCTGCATGAGCAGTACGACTATGGCGACAACTGGTGGCTGACCATCGAGGTGGAGGACGTCGTCGTGGGCCGCGTCCCGCCGGGCCGGGCGAGGGTGATCGAGGGGGCCGGTGCCGGGCCTGGCGAGGACTGTGGCGGCATCCACGGCTACCAGATGATCGTGCCGGCCGCCGACCCCACCCACCCCGAGCACCGTCAGGCGCTTGCCGACCTTGCGGACTGGTGGGGGTACGAGCCAGCCCGGGACGAGCTCGGCCTGGTGCCCTTCGATCCCGCCTCGATCGGTATCGGCCTGCAGGCCTGCGGCCTGGCGGGTCGACCGGCGGTACCGCGCCGCGTCGGCGAGAAGCTGGCCGAGCTCATGCTGCGGATTCGCGAGCCGGACGCCGAGCGGCAGCTGCGCGCGCTGGCGTCGGCGGCGGATGCCGAGGTGGAGGTCGACGAGGTGACCGCCTCCCGGATGCTGCATCCCCTCATGGTGCTGCTCGACACGGTCGGCGACGGCGTGAAGCTGACCGCCGCCGGCTACCTCCCCCCGGCCGTCGTGAGCTCCGTCTTCGAAGAGCTCGATCTGGTCGACGAGTGGATCGGGAAGGGCAACCGCGAGGACCTCACCCCTCCGGTGCACACGCTCCGGCAGGCCACCCAACGACTGGGGCTGCTGCGCAAGTACCGGGGCCGGCTGGTCCCCACCGCCCGAGGACGCGAGCTGGCCGGCGACCCAGTCGGGCTGTGGTGGCACCTCGCCGGTCGACTCCCCCTGGGTGGCCACGATCCCGCCGATGCCTCCTGGCAGGCCGTCGTGCTCCTCCTCGCCCTCATGGCCTCCGGTTCGACCGACGACGCGGAGGCAACGCTCGCCCGTCTTCTCACCAGGATGGGATGGGCGCTGGAAGGGGGCCGGCCGATCGACCGACGCGCCGTGACCGGCTTGATCGCCGCCGACGTGAACGTGCTGCGCCAGCTCGGCGCGTTCGAACGCGACTGGCGCGGCGGCTGGCCGGGAACGGTCACCCCCGACGGGGTCGCCCTGGCACGGGCCGCCCTCAAC
>SLLJ01000244.1 GCA_007134165.1 Nitriliruptoraceae bacterium
GCGGCCATGCGCTTGCTCAAGCGCCTACTTGATCATCGAGGTCCGGGTGAACACCAGTCACCCCCGGTCCGCCTCGGGCTGCGCGGCAACCTGCCGGAGTTCGCGCAGCGCGTCGGGATCAACGCGCTGATGGGTTGGCTGGTCGACCAGGAGCGCACGGCGCTGCCCGGCGACACCGTGATGCCCACCTTCATCGTGGCGTTGGGGATCACCAGGGCAGTGGTGAGATTCTTCGCGGGCACACTCGCGGACCGGTTCGACCGCAAGCCGGTGCTGCCGGTCGGATGACGGTTCGGCCTGCCCGTGACGCTGCTGCTGATCTTCGCACCCACCTGGGGCCGGGTGGTGTTCACCAACGTCCTGCTGGGGGTCAACCAGGGCCTGGCCTGGTCGGTGACGGCGATCATGAAGATCGACCTCGTCGCCCCCCTCCAGCGTGGCACCGCCAGGGGGTTCAACGAGGCCGCCGGCTACGGCGCGGTCGCCGTCATCACCGCCGCGTCCGGGCTGGACGTCGCGCTGCGCAGGCGCGAAACCCAAACCCACCGCACGCACCACCTCGACGAGCACACCTGAACCAATGAACTGAACGTCTCCGGCCCCACGCGCGGCCTCCGGAGGCGGCGCCCTCGACGCCTTCCGGACACTCCTCGGCGAACGCGGCTTCGCGGTCGGCCAGCCACGGCCGGTAGGCCCACTCCCAGCCCTCACGGCAGCCGCACCATCCGCCCGACGAACGCGGCGTAGAGCACCACGGCCTCTGCGGTTGCGCAACGGTCACCTCATGGTGGCGTTCCCGACGAAGAGCCGCGGCTGGGGCGGCGGTCACGCGTCGAGCACCCACGGCGAGAGGTTCGGGGCCGGGCGATCCGTCGCTTGCCGGTCGTCGCGGTCCGTGCCGTGGCGGTCATCCGGATCGTTACGCCCTGGCTTGAGTGGTCGACGGGAGTCATGGTCCTGAGCGCCGTGCCGAGGCGCCACATCTGAAGAGTGAGGTCGTGATGGAGAGTTCGATGAGCTCGGGGCGTGCGGTCGGTCCGTCCCGGACGGCCGTGTCCGTGCTGATGGTCACGGTGCTGCTGTTGGGAATGCTCGCCGCGGCGGGACAGCCCGCAGCAGCGATCCCTGACTGCGGTGTTCCGGTCAACGGGGTCTTCCAGGTGGAGACCGCTGGCCAACTCGCCAGAATCGGAACGGGGACCGGAGCCGGTCCTTGTGGGCCGGAGGCGTCGTACCTCCAGATCAACGACCTCGACCTGGCCGGCTACGTCGTCGGCAACGGCAGTTGGATGCCGACGGGTGGCAGCGTGTTCTCCGGCGCCTATGACGGCGGCGGGTACGAGATCACCGGGTTCGCGCTCGACGTCTCCGATGCTACGAGCGGGTCCTACGGACTGTTCAGATCGGTGTCCGGAGAGCTTCGAAACCTCCGTCTCGTCGAAGTGAACGTGAACGTGGTTGCGGGGGTTGGCCAGACGCCACGTGCCGGTGCGCTCGCCGGTTCGATCACCGACGGCGCCACGATCACCGACGTGCACGCCTCCGGCGACGTGTCGCTCACGACCGACAACCGGGAAGCGATCGCCGGAGGGATCGCCGCGCTCTCCTCGAACAACGGCAACGAGTTGACCAACGTGTCGTTCGACGGCGACGTGAACGCACGGTCGACCGGAGGTGGGCAGGCGGTCGCGGGTGGACTGGTCGGCTACGCCGACGGCAGCACCCTGACGATGGACGAGGTGTCCTTCACCGGGGACGTGTCCGGCGGGTCGAGCTCCCTCACCCAGGTGGGCGGCATCGTCGGCGTTGTCCTCAACGAGGGCGCGACGATCCGGAACGTCACCGTCGACGCCGAGTTGCAACCTGCCGGGACCGGGTTCCGGTATCTCGGTGGAGTTGCCGGCTATGCGATCGCTGACGAGATCGCCGAGCTCGACATCAGCCTCACGGTGCCGGAGACGACCGATCTCGAACCTCGCGGAGCAGAGATCGGCGGTGTTGCCGGCGCCGCCGAAAGAACCGGCATCCGGAGGAGCCGCACCGAAGTCGACCTCGACATGACCGCGAACGGTGTGTTGAACGTCGGAGGCATCGTCGGGAATGCGTCCGATGATGTCATCGTGTCGCAGTCGTCGACGACCGGCACCGCGCGCGTGACCGGTCAGAGCGCCAGCCACCTCACCAATCTCGGAGGTCTGGTCGGATCGCTCGAAGCCAGCACCGTGCACGATTCGTACAGCCTGATGGACCTCACCGCGACGGCCGAGATGCAGACGCTGGTGGGAGGACTCGTCGGAACACTTCTCGACGAATCGGTGGTGGAGGACTCGTACGCCGCAGGCACACAGACAGCAACGTCGGAATGGACGCTCTCGTATCGTGGTGGCCTGGCCGGCGCCGCAGGAGTGGGAACGTCGATCTTGGCCGCGTTCTGGGACGAGGACGTCACCGACGCGACGGACGGGATCGGTAGCGACGCTGCGACCTTCGACTCGGAGGGCGCGAAACTCTCCACTGCTCAGATGCAGTCACGGCAACCGTTCGCCGATGCTGGCTGGTCCATCGCTGCAGGGTGGGACGAGACAGGGGAAACCCGCTGGGGGATCTGCGAGGGGGAGACCTACCCGTTCCTCAACGTGCTGACCGCTTCGACTCCCTGCGACGTCGAGCCGACCCCCGACCCCGAGCCGACCCCCGACC
>SLLJ01000262.1 GCA_007134165.1 Nitriliruptoraceae bacterium
CTCACGGTCCGGCTGCCGCTGATCGGGACCGGTGCGCTGGTCGAGGCCGTCCTCGGAGAGGAACAGTCGGCCGGTCGACACCGCATCCACGCCGGCCGTCGGCTTGGTGCTCGGGCGCCGCACCCAGGTTCCCGAACCCTGCCGGCTCTCGAGCCAGCCCTCGGCCTTGAGCCGCTCGTAGGCGGCGACCACGGTGTGGCGACTGACCGTCAGCGACCGCGCCAGCGCGCGCTCGGGGGGCAGCACCGTACCGAGCGCGATCTCGCCGCCGTCGATGGCCTGCTTGAGCGCGGCGGCCAGTGCCCGGTACAGCGGGCCCTCATCCTGCATGCGGTGGGCGAGCAGTTCAGCAAGATGCGGACCGCTCTCGCGGATTGGTTCATCCAATAGCAGTCCAATTTTGGGGGGCGCGACGGTTGGACCGGAGCGCCTTCCGTGGTATCGTATCCACTGCCGGGCCAATAGTGCGCGGCCGGGGGAATCCCACCTTCGGCGGTCACGGACCGGTTGTTCGACGACAACTGAAGATCCGTGCGAGGCGACGCTCCCTCTCCCAAAGCGCTTCGCACGTCGTTCGGGCCCCCGGGCACGCGCTCTCCCAACCGGCGGTTCTCCCACCGCCCGGATGCTCGCTCCCCAACCTGCATCCTGCGGCCCCCCCGAACGCTCAGACGTCCCCCCGGCCCTCCCACCGGGGGGACGCGTCGTCGGCAGCTAGAGATCGAGGACCGGCAGGCCCTCGAGCCCATCGAGGACCCGGACGCGCACGCCGCACTGGCGCAGGAAGTCGCGGACCTCGTCCCAGCCTTCGTAGCGGCCGCCCGCCGCCACCACCTCGGTGACCCCGGAGTTGGCGATCAGCTTCGCGCAGGGGTAGCAGGGCGCTCCGGTCGCGTACAGGGTGGCGGCGTCGCGCTGCTCCGGGGAGCAGAACAGCAGGGCGTTGACCTCGGCGTGGATCGCGATGCAGCGCGGCTCGTCGGGTCCGGACGGCGCGGTCGCGCGGGGGCAGGCCCCGTCGAGGCAGTGCGGGTAGCCCGACGGTCCGCCGTTGTAGCCGGTGGACACGATCCGGCGGCCCTTGACGATGACCGCGCCGTGCTGGGTGCGGGAACAGGTCGCCCGCCGCGACGTCGCGCGTGCCACGTCGAGGTAGTACTCGTCCCACGACACCCGCATCGTCACGGCCCGCCTTCCGCCGGTGATGAGGCTAGCGCTCGCCGTCGCGTCGTGGCCCGATCAGCAGCGTGGGCACGTCCTCGGCCCGGAGTGTGGCGCCGAGCAGGTAGCCGAACAGGGCGGTCGACCCGGTCACCAGGGTCAGTGCCGCCCACATCAGGGCTCGAGGCACGGACGCCTCGCGCCAGGCGATCCACAGCCAGCCGAACACGAGTGCGAGCTCGAGGTCGACCAGCGTGACCCGCCCCCAGGCAAGCTCCAGCAGCTGCCCGCCCTGCTCCAGGAAGGGCGCGGCGGCGAACCCCGCCAGGATCGCGCCGAGCATCCCCCCGAGTCCGAAGGCTGCGACCAGCCGGATCCCGCGCAGCGGCATCAGCCGATCGGTGGGATGTGGCCCGGTGGCAGGTCGCTGCGCCCCGCCAGGGGGGAGAGTTCGAACTCCTCGCGCCCGATGCGCAGGAACTCCACTGGTCGGTCCTCGGCGAGGTGCTCGCTGACGATGCGGCTCACGTCGTCGCGCGTGACGCCGCCGTACCACACGTCGTCGGGAGCGACGTAGACGGCCGGGCCGACCATGCAGGGCTCGAGGCAACCGCTGGCCACGACCTTGACGTCGATCAGTCCCTGCTGGCCGGTCTCCTCGCGGAAGGCTTCGAACAGCTCCGCACTGCCACGGGTGATGCAGGACGGGCGGGGGTGCTCCGCGGGACGCTCGTTGATGCAGACGAACACGAACTTGCGGGGCATGCCGGCTCGGGCCATGGGCATCTCCTGCTGCGCGGGACCCTCACGGTAGTGACCGTCGAGCTCAGGTGAGGAACTCGAGGATCGCGGCGGCGATGGGCCCGGGCGCCTCGATGGTGCACCAGTGGCCGACGTCGGCCACGACCTTCACCCGGCTGACGGGGATCGACGAGCGCAGTTCCTCGGCCATCGCCAGCGGGGTCGAGCGGTCGTGGGCGCCGGTCACGATCAGCGTCGGCTGCCCGATCTCGTCGCGACGGATCCGCGGGGCCTTGGCGATCGCCCGGCAGGCCTTGGCGTAGCTCTGGGGGTCGTTGCGCAGGAACAACTCTCGCAGCAGGCCCACAGCACCCGCGTCGGTCGCGTGGGTCTGGGGGGAGACCGCACCCTCGATCCAGGCGTCGACGAGCACGTCGAGCCCGTCGGCCTCCACGAGATCCGCCCGCTCGCGGTAGGCGTCGGCCGTGGGCGGCTGGAAGTAGGAGATCCCCCCGATCAGCACCAGCTGGTCGCAGGCCTCCGGTGCGCTGTGCGCCAATTGCTGCACGACGAGCGAGCCCAGCGAGTGCCCCACGAGGGTCACCGGGGGCAACTCGAGGTGGCGGATGAGCCGGTGGACGTCGCGCGCCCAGCCCTCGACCGAGAACTTGCCGCGACCCTGACTGCGCCCGTGGCCGCGCAGGTCGAGCGCCACGCAGTGGTGGTGCTGCTTCATGGCTTGCATCACGCCGTGCCAAACGTTGGCGGAGCCGCCGAGCCCGTGCACGAACACCACCGGGGGGCCCTCGCCGTAGCTCACGTAGTGCAGGGTGTTGCCATCGATGTCGGCGAACACGTCGCGTCCTTCGCTGCGGGATGGTCACGGCGAGCGCCGGGATGTGGTCGCCAGCGGCGTCGCCGACCGTGGCAGCCTAGCGTCGTCGCTGCAGGCCACGGTCGGTGCGGCTCCGAAACCTGAGAGGTCAACCGGTGCGAGGAGGTCAAGATGCGGCTCGAGGTCGTGCAGACGGCGGCAGCTGAGCGCTCGGCGGTCTGGGCCGTGCTCACCGACTGGGAGCGGCAGCCCGAATGGATGCTGGACGCCAAGGCGGTCGAGGTGCTCACCCCGGAGCGCACCGGCGTCGGGGTCACCATCCGCTGCCCGACCAACCTCATGGGGGCCACCGTTCAGGACATCATGCGGGTCACCGAGTGGGAGCCGCAGCGCCGCCTCGCGGTCGTGCACCTCGGGCGGATCATCACCGGCGGTGGCGCCTTCGAACTCGACGATGACGGTCCGGGTCGCACCCGCATCACCTGGTGGGAGGAGATCGATCCGCCGCTGGGCGCGCTCGGTGAGTGGGGTGCTTCGACGCTGGTCGAGCCGGTGATCCGCCGCATCTTCGCTCGGAGTCTGCGCAACCTCGCCCGGCTCGCCGAGGCGGAGCCGGCGGCCTCCCCGACCAACGGCTGAACCGCACGACGTCGCGCGCCGCTCAATCCGCGGCCGACGGCCTGCCGCCGAACAGGCGGTCCAGACTCCGGCGCAGGAGTCCGGGCGAGGAGTCGTCGCGGCGCACGGCTGCGTCGGTGCGCTCCACCGGTTCCTGCTCGGGGTCGGCGGAGGGCGGCGCGGACGCGGCCACCACGATCAGCGGGTCGGCCGCCCGGTTCGCGATGCCGTGCACGACCCCGGCTGGCACCAGCATCGCCCCGAGTGGATCGAGTCCCACCTCGCCGTCGTCGGTCACGAACCACGAGCGGCCGCCGAGCACCGTGTAGGTCACGTCCTGCTGGGGCAGGTGCAACGGCGATGTCGCCGTCTGCGGCTCGAGGCACCACAAGTCGAGCGCGAGGCGGTCGGTGGCCAGCACCCGCACCCGGGTTGCTTCGCCGTGCACGAAGCGCACGTAGTCGCGCAGGTCCACCGGGCGGACCTGGGTCGGTGAAGGGTCGGGCGTGGCGGCCGGCGGCGGTGAGGCGTCCATACCCTGGCAGGGTAGGCCAGTGCTGCCCGGATCCCGTTAGGCTGCGACACCCACTGTCACGGCCCGTCGCCGCCCGACGCCGCCCGACCCGAAAGGCCCGAGGTGCCCCTCAGCATCGATGTCCGCGCGGTGTCCGTCACCGAGGTCGACGCCGACCTGCTCGCCGTCGCCGCGTTCCGCGCCCCGGAGGGCTCGGAGGCGGTCGTGCTGTCCACGGGAGCCGCACAGGTGGCCGAGGTGGTGGACGTCGATCTGACGGGCGAGTTGGCGGCGGTCGGGTTCGACGGCGCCGTCGGCGCGCTGGCCCGGATCCCCACCCGCGGGGCGCTGTCGGTGCCCACGGTGCTGGTCGTCGGGCTCGGTCGGGCCGATGAGCTCGACCCGGAGCGGCTGCGCCGCGCGGCCGCCAAGGTCGCGGGGGCCTCCTCCCGGTCGCCTCGGCTGGCGGCCGCACTGCACGGTGCCGCAGGAGCCGCAGGGGATGGTCCCGGCGTCGAGGTCGGAGCGGCGGCCCGAGCCGTGGCCGAGGGGTTGTGGCTCGGCAGCTACCGGTTCGTGGACTACCGCCGGGACCCCACCCCGCAGGACCTCGAGGCGGTGCTGCTGCTCGTTGACCGCTCCGAGCTGGATGCGGTGGAGTCCGCGCTGGTGGTCGCCCGCGTCAGCGCAGCGGCGACCCTGCTGGCGCGCGACCTGGTCAACACCCCGCCACAGGACAAGCGCCCCCCGGCGCTCGCCGACCGGGTCCGCGACGAGCTCGAGGGCACCGGGGTCGGGGTGGAGATCCTCGACGAGCAGGCGCTGGCCGAGGGTGGCTACGGCGGTCTGATCGGCGTCGGCCAGGGATCCTCGGCCCCTCCCCGGCTGGTGGTGCTGAGCTACCGGCCGGAGCGTCAGGATGCCGAGCACGTCGTGCTGGTCGGCAAGGGCATCACCTTCGACACCGGCGGGATCTCGCTCAAGCCGTCGACCGCCATGGAGACCATGAAGGTGGACATGGCCGGTGCTGCCACCGTGCTGGCGGTGGTCCGCGCGGTGGCACAGCTCGGCCTGCCGGTGCGGGTCACCGGGCTGCTCGCCCTGGCCGAGAACATGCCGTCGGGAACGGCCACCCGGGTCAGTGATGTGCTCACCCTCAAGGGCGGCACCACCGTCGAGGTCATCAACACCGACGCCGAGGGCCGGCTGGTGCTCGGCGACGCGCTGGTGCACGCCAGCGAGCTCGAGCCCGACGCGATCGTGGACGTCGCCACGCTGACCGGGGCGGCGGTGGTCGCCCTCGGTGAGCGGATCGGGGTCTTGATGGCCTCGGACGACGGTCTGGCCGACGAGTTGCTGGCTGCTTCGGACGTCGCCGCGGAGCCCCTGTGGCGCCTACCACTGGCCAGCGAGCAGTACGGCGACCGGCTCAAGGGCAGCATCGCGGACCTGCGAAACGCCGGATCTCGCTCGGCCGGCACGATCTTCGCGGGTCTGTTTCTGCACCGGTTCGTGGGGGAGGGGATCCCGTGGGCTCACCTGGACATCGCCGGGGTGGCGTGGACCGAGGAATCCGGCGCTCTCGGGCCCAAGGGCGGTACGGGGGTGCCCGTGCGTACGCTCATCGACTGGCTGGTGGCCCGTTGAGCGTCGGTCGCCTCACCGGCCGCGGTTGAACGGCTCGAGCTCGGCGCGCACCTCGCGCAGTCGGGCGAGCGTCTCCTCGTCGGGCTCGCGCGCGTCGACGGTTGGGCCGGTTCGGGTTCCCCACCGTCGCGCGACCTCGTAGGGGGACTCCCCGGTGACCAGCCCGGCGGCCTGGGCGGCCGCACCGAGCGCAACGAGTTCGTCGGCGTCCGGCACGATCAGGGGGCGTCCCGACAGCCTGGCGACGACCTCCTGCCAGACCCGGCCGCGGCTGCCACCGCCGATCAGCAGCAGGGGCGTGTCTCCCGCCAGCGGTGCCGTGGCGGCCTCGAGGTGGCCGATCGCTTCGAGCAGTGAGAACACCGCGCCCTCGTAGGCCGCCAGCAGGATCTGGCCGGGAGCGGTCTCGTGGCGGAGGCCGGTGATGGTGCCCGCCGCCCGGGGTAGGTCGGGGGTGCGCTCACCGTCGAGGAACGGCAGCACGACGACTTCGCCGCCGGGCTCGACCTGCTCCCGGTCACGCCCGAGCCAGGACGCGGTCCGGTCCACGGCCAGGGTGCAGTTCAGCGTGCACGACAGCGGCAGGAACCGGTCGGTGGCGTCGGCGAAGCCTGCCACGACCCCGGACGCATCGCCCGTTGGTTGAGTGCTCGCGACGAGGTAGGACGTGCCCGAGGTCCCCAGGCTCATGACCGGCTCGCCCGGCCCGAGGCCGAGCCCGAGCGCAGCCGCCATGTTGTCGCCGGTGCCGACCCCCACGGGGGTCCCCACGGGGAGACCGAGCTGCTCGGACACCGCTGCGGAGGTCCCTCCGGCCGGCGCGGCGAAGTTGGCGACCTCGGGCAGCAGGGCCGGGTCGATGCCCACCTGCGGCAGATCGAGTACCTCGGCGTCGTAGGCGTCGTCGGTCGGGGACCACCAGCCGGTGCCCGACGCATCTCCCCGGTCGGTGACCGCCCGCCCACACAGCCGCTCGGTCAGCAGGTCGTGGGGCAGGCGGATGGCACGGGTGGCGGCGGCGAGCTCGGGCTCGTGCGCGCGCAGCCACGCCCAAGACGCCACCGTGAAGGCGGGCAGCGGCACGCTGCCGATCCGGGCCGCCCACCGCTCCCGACCGCCGAACGCCGCATGCAACTGCGCGGTCTCGGCCGCCGCGCGGGTGTCGTTCCACAGGATCGCGGGGCGCAGGGGCCGTCCCGCCGCGTCGAGGGTGACCAGGCCATGCTGCTGCGCACCGACGGCGATGGCGGCGACGTCGCCGGCCCGGCCGGTGGCCGCCAGTGCCTGGCCGAGCGCCGTCCACCACTGTTCGGGGTCGCTCTCACGGGCGCCGCCGGTGCCGGTGACCTCGTGGGGTGCCCGGCCGGTGGCCACGACCCGGCCCAGCTCGACGTCGACGAGCAGAACCTTGGTGGCTTGCGTGGACGAGTCCACACCGGCGACGAGCGGGGATCCCACGGTGACTCCGATCGGTGGTCGATGGCAGCCCGGTCGCCGTCGGGGCAGCCGGGATGCCGGGTCTGGGCGCCAGCCTAGGACTGGACGTGATGCTGACGGCACCTGGATCCGTGGCCGGACGATCGGCGCGGCGTTCCACCTGCCCGAGCCCGGCTGGGGCGTCCGGTTGCGCTCTTGGCGGCGGTTGCCGCCTGGTTGCGTTTGCCGCCTGGCTGCCCTCCGACGACGCTCGCGCGGTCACCGGTCACCACCGCCGAGCGCTCCGGCGGCTCGGTCCGACCCGTCGACGTCGGCACCGTTAGGCTGCCGGTTGGCAGGCGTCGCGTCGACGGGAGGTCGGTGGCATGGGCGATCACGTGCACGGTGGACGGCTCATCGCCGACAGCATGGCCGCGGAGGGCGTGGACGCACTGTTCACCCTCACCGGCGGCCACATCAGCGCGATCTACGACGGCTGCAAGGACGTCGGCATCCGGGTCGTCGACGTGCGCCACGAGCAGGCTGCGGCCCACGCCGCCGATGCGTACGGCCGGCTGACCTTCCGGCCCGGGTTCGCGGCGGTCACCGCCGGCCCCGGTGTGACCGATGCGATCACCGGGGTCACCAACGCGTTCTACGCCAACTCACCGATGGTGCTGCTCGGCGGGCGCAACCCGCTCGCGCTGGAGGGGCTTGGTGCGCTGCAGGACGCGCCGCAGATCGAGTTGCTGTCCCCGGTCACCAAGCGGGCCGTGACGCCTCTGGAGACCCGACGGCTGCGGGAGGTGCTCGGCTACGCCGTGCGCGAGGCGCTCACCCCGCGGATGGGGCCGACCTACGTCGATCTGCCGATGGACGTGCTGATGACCCCGGTCGACGTCGACCAGGTCGTGTCGGCCGACGCTCAGCGCTTCACCGCCGGCCCGGGGCCCGACCCCGACGCGGTCGCGCGCGCCGCTGCCCTGCTCGCCGGGGCACAGCAGCCGGTGGTCGTGTCGGGATCGGGCACCTACTGGGCGCAGGCCTGGCCGGAGCTCGACGAGCTCGCCCGCACCGCGCAGCTGCCGGTGTACGTCAACGGCATGTCGCGCGGGATCCTGCCCTCCGACCACCCCCACCTGCTCGGCCTGACGCGCAAGCACGCGCTGCGCCATGCCGACGTGATCCTGGCACTCGGCGTCGACTTCGACTTCCGGCTGGGCTACGGGCGGCCACCGGCCTACCACGACGACGTCGCCGTGATCCACGTCGACCCCCAGCCCGACAAGGTCGGACACAACCGTCCGGTCACGGTCGGTGCGGTCAGCGACGTGCGCTCGTTCCTGCGCGCCCTGCTCGCGACCGACGCCACCTTCGGACGTGCCGCGCCGACCCCGTGGCTCGAGCAGCTCCGCGCCGAGGAGGCCCGCCGCCTCGCCGATCGCGAGGCGGCGTCGATGAGCGACGCATCGCCCGTGCACCCGCTGCGCTTCGCGCGGGAGGTCGCCCGGTGGGTCGACCGTGACGCGATCGTGATCGGCGACGGCGGGGACATCGTGGCCCACACCGCCGGGCAGGTCCGCGTCGACCATCCCGGCCACTGGATGGATCCGGGGCCGTTCGGTTGCCTCGGCGTCGGCGCACCCTTCGCGATGGCCGCCCGCCACGTCCACCCCGATCGGCAGGTGCTGGTGGTCTACGGCGATGGCTCCTTCGGGTTCAACGCCATGGAGTACGAGTCGGCGGTGCGTCAGGGACTGCCCTTCGTCGGGGTGATCGGCAACGACGGGGCGTGGGGCGAGATGAAGGCCTTCCACGAACGGGTGTACGGCGCCGAGGGCATGCTCGCGCAGGACCTGTCCCAGGCCACCGGCTACGAACGCATGGTCATGGCGCTCGGGGGGTACGGCGAGCGCATCGACCGCCCCGAGGACATCGCTCCGGCGCTGGACCGGGCGGCAGCCAGCGGGCTGCCCGCGGTGGTCAACGTGCTGCTCGACCGCGACGTGCGCCGGGAGTCGGCCGCCGCCTACGGCGCCTGATCGCCGGTCGGCGCCGGGGCGAGCTTGGCCAGGAACCGCTTCCGATCCACGAGCACCCGGCGGTGTCGGACCCGGGCGACCATCTCGCCGTCCTCGTCCACGCGGACGCTGAACTCGAGTCGGCGGCCGTGGTGGCCGACCAGGGTGGCGTGCGCGCACACGGTCGCGCCGACCGCGGTGGCTTTCAGATGCTCCACCTCGGCCCAGGCGCCCACCGAGGTCTGCCCGTCGGGCAGATCCTCGGCGATCGCATCCACGCAGGCCGCTTCGGCCAGCGCGAGCAGTGCGGGGGTTCCAAGCACCGGGACGTCGCCCGAGCCCAGCGCCTCGGCGGTGTGCTCGGTGCCGACCTGCAGACAGCGATCGACCTTGAGTCCGGGATCGCAGCGACCCATGACAACAGACCCTCCCTCGGGACCGAACCGCAGCGTAGCGGTGGAGGCCGGCTCCGGCCGGTTGGGCCGCGACCGGCCGGGGTGGCACCCTGTGGCACCCTGTGCGCCGCCGTGCGCCCGGCCTCGGCTGGCCCATCCGGACCGCCGGCGGTCGTGTCCCCTCCCCACCACGAGGATCGCCCGTGAACGCCCCTGCTGCCGTGCTCGCGCTGGTATTGGCGATGACCGCCGTCGGGAGCTCCTGGCTGCTTTGGCTCGGCCCGACCTACGGCAACCTGCGGGCCGGCTACGAGCTCCTGACCGGCAGCACCATCGTGGTGCTGGCGTGGGCCGCCTGGGCGTCGCTCGGGGGTCCGCTGCTGGCCCTGGAAGGCACCGCGTCCGCGGATGACGGGGGCCTGGCCCGGACCCTGCTGCTGGCGATGACCCTGCTCACCCTGGCGGCGGTGATCGTCCGGGCGCTGCCGGTCACCGCGCTGGCCGCCCGGGTGCTCGGCGTGGCCGCCAGCCTGGCCGGCACGGCGGCGTTCCTGCCCTTGGCGGCGATCCGCTCCGCGAGGGGTGGGGCCGGCGGTGTTCCACAGGGCGTGGTCGAGCTGCTGCTGGGCTCGGCGCTGCTCGGTGCGGTGTGGGTCGGGATGATCCTCGGACACTGGTACCTGGTCGAGCGGCGGCTCTCCAACCGCTACATGGTGTTCATCGCCTGGGCCAACGTGGCCGCGGTGGTCGCCGGGGTGGCCTCGGTGCTGCTGTCGGCCCGCAGCCCGGTGCCTTGTGCCGGGCTGACCGGTGCGGAGTTCGAGACCTGCGTACGCACGTTCTCGCCGATCCTGAACATCGGCTCGATGACCATCGTGCTCGGACTCGGGGTGCTCGCGCTGGTGGCGCTGATCGCCGGCTTCAACGTCCGCCTGGCCCGGGAAGGTGGGCGCTCGATCCAGGCCTCGACAGGGATGTTCTACCTCGCCGTGATCCTCGCTCCTGCGGCGGAGTTCGCCGCCAAGGTGCGCTTCTTCTGACCCCCCGTTGGGGACCGTTGTGCGCTGCCGCGCGTCGGCCCCGCCCTGCCGCCCCGCCGCGCGTCGGCCCCGCCCTGCCGCGCTGCCGCGCGTCGGCCCCGCCCGTTGTGTCCTGCATTCCAAGGCCTCGAGGCCTCGAAATGCAGGACACAACCGACATCAGCCGGCCGAGGTGGCGTGGGTCGAGGTCGCGTCGGCCGACGTCGCGTCTGCTGCCACCTCCCGGCGGCAGGACAGCGTGATCCCGTCGTCGAACGGGATCACGACGGTGTCGAAGGCCTCGAGGGCGAGGAGCCGATCGAGCAG
>SLLJ01000180.1 GCA_007134165.1 Nitriliruptoraceae bacterium
GTCGGGGCCGGGCTGCACGTCGGGGCCGGGCTGCACGTCGGGGCCGGGCTGCACGTCGGGGCCGGGCTGCACGTCGGGGCCGGGCTGCACGTCGGGGCCGGGCCGCACGTCGGGGCCGGGCCGCACGTCGATGCCGACCACCTCGACGCCCGCGGCGCGCAGCCCCGCGACGACCTGCACCCCGAGGTAGCCGGCGGCGCCGGTGACGGCGACGACCTGGTGGCCGCGATCCGCGGCCGCGTCCGCGGGGTCTGCGGTGTCCGCCAGGTCCGCCGTGTCCGTGGGCTCAGCCACCGGCCGGCTCCGCGAGCGCCACCACGGGCACCGGTCGTCGGCTCCACCAGGCCGCCAGCGTCAGCCCCGAGATCAGGTGCCACACGCCCCACCAGGCGGCGATCAACGCCATGCCGCCAAGGCCCCCGAAGAAGGTGAAGATCAGCGCGAGCGCCAGCGCGGAGTTCTGCATCCCGACCTCGATCGCCACCGCCCGGCGGTCGGGTTCGGGCAGCGATGCCAGCCGCGCGGCGCCGTAGCCGAACGCAAGCCCCAGTCCATTGTGCAGCGCCGTGACCAGCAGCACCACCCCGATGTAGGCGACGAAGACGTCGAGGTTGTTGGCCAACGCCGCCACGATGAAGCCGACCAGGAACACCACGGACAGGACCTTGGCGGGCCGCACCAGGCGCTCGGCCAACGCTGGGGCGCGCCACCGCACGGCCAGGCCGATCGCGACCGGCACCGCCAGCAGCAGGCCGACGATGACCGCGAGCTCGGCAGGACTGATCGAGATCGCCCGCAGCAGTTCGGCGGTGTCGGGCCGCAGCGAGCCCCAGAAAGTGAAGTTCAGCGGCGTCATCACCACCGCAGCCAGCGTCGAGATCGCGGTCATCCCGATCGACAGCGAGGTGTTGCCCCGGGCGAGGTGGGTGACCAGGTTGGAGGAGTTGCCGCCGGGGCAGGAGGCGACCAGCAGCATGCCCAGCGCCACCGACGGTTCGGGCCGCAGGATCCCGATCAGCACGAAGGTGAGCGCGGGCAGCAGCACGAACTGCCCGAGCATCCCGATCAGCGGGCCTTTGGGGTCACGCAGGGTGCGCTTGAGCTCGCGCAGGTCGATGCCCAGCGCCACCCCGAGCATCAGCAGCCCGATGATGACGTTGAGCAGCAGGATCGTGCCCGGGTCGAAGGCGAGATCGATGGTGTCCACGCCCCCGGTCATCCGGCCGGCTCCTCGTGCATTTCCTTGAAGGCGCGCAGGCCGGGGGCCCACAGGTGTTCGCCGCGGTCGACGTCGACGTGCACCACCGCCGGCACGCCGGCGGCCAGGCTGCGCTCGAGGGCCGGACGTAGCTCGTCGGTGGTCGTGACCCGTTCGCCGTGGGCGCCCATGGACCGGGCCATGGCGGCGTAGTCGACCTCACCGAGGTCGGCGTAGACCACCTCGCCCTCCGGCAGCGGGCGGTCGAGCACGACCTTGCGGGCGATGGTGCGCAGCGGAGCCACGGCGATCTGCTGGCTCATCTTGACCATGCCCCACTGCCGGTCGACGAACACCACCACGACCACCGGCAGGCCAAGGCGCACCGCGGTCTCCATCTCCTGGGGCTGCATGCCGAAGGCACCGTCGCCGGTCAGTACGCACACGGCCCGGTCGGGGTGCGCGACCTTGGCGCCCAGCGCCTGGGGCAGGCCCGCTCCGAGGTGGCCCATCTTGAAGGTGGACAGCAGCGCACCCGGCGTGCGCACCTCGTGGAAGAAGTGGGACCACACGGCGGTGTTGCCGCCGTCGAACACCCAGATCGTGTCGTCGGGCAGCACCGCCTGCGCGACCCGCGGCACGTGCCCGGGGTGCACGCCGTCGGTGCGCTTGCGCAGCCGTTTTGCCAGCGCCCGCCGGGCGTCCTCGCGGGCGTCGCGCAGCGAATCGCGCCAGACCCGACGATCCTCGGCGTACCGGTCAGGCTCGACCGAGCCGGTCAGCGCGGTCAGCCCGAGCCCGGCGTCGGCCACCAGGCCGACGTCCACCGGCCGGTTGGCCCCGATCGCCTGCTCGTCGAGGTCGAGCTGGATGGTGTGCTGCTCGCCGGGCGGACCCCAGTGGGGTGGCCGGCCCCACCAGTCGGTCTCGCCGAGCCGGGAGCCGACCACGACCACCACGTCGGCTTCGGTTCGGGCCCGGTCGACGACCTCGGTGTGCACCATCGGCAGGCTGCCCGGGTGGTCCTCCGCCAGCGCTGCGCGCCCACCCCAGGAGGTCGTGACCACCGCCCCGAGCCGGTCGGCGAGCGCGACCAGCTGGTCGCAGGCGCCGGCGTGCAGCACCCCGGAGCCGGCATGGATCAGCGGCCGGTGGGCACCGTCGAGCAGCGCGGCGGCCTGCTCGATCGCCCGGGGGTCGGGGACTCGACGGTCGCTGGCCCGGCGGCGGGCGGGGTCGTCGAGGTCGGCGTCGGTGAAGTGCTCGGCGCCGTTGACGATGTCCTCGGGGACGTCGAGGTGGACCACCCCGGGCCGTCCCGTCCAGACGTGGCTGAGCGCCCGGCGCAGCTGCTCGGGCAGTCGCTCGGCGGCGGTGACGGTGCCCGCCCAGCGCGTCATCGCCCGGGTGATGCCGACCTGGTCGAGGTACTGGTAGGTGCCGCCCCGGTCCGGGTAGCCGATGCCGGTGCGCCGGGAGCTGGTGATGAGCAGCA
>SLLJ01000349.1 GCA_007134165.1 Nitriliruptoraceae bacterium
GAGCGTCACCGACGAGAGGGCCGCGGGAACCATGCGGGAGCTGTTCGAGGAACACGTACCGGTCACGGCGATCCTCGCACGGCTCGATCAGCAGGACGCGATGCTACGCGAGCACAGCCGGTCACTCGACGAACACCGCCGCACGTTGGCCGAGCACACCCGCATGCTCGAGGAGCACACCCGGCTGCTCGAGCAGAACCGAGCGGCGATCGTCGAACTCGGCCACCACGTCGAACTGTTGCGCGCCGTGGCGCATGGCGATGGGCACCGCGGTACTGCTGAGCATCATGATGACCGGACTGGTCGTCACCCTCGCGCAGTTGCTGTGACCCCGGCGCCAGCGATCGCGCATCGGGGCCGGGCTCGCTGTCTCAGCCAACGTCGGTGGGATCGCGGACCGCGGGCTTGGTCACCCGCACCACCAGGTCGGCGAGCAGCCCGATCGAGATCACCTGCAGCGCGGCGAACAGGATCAACAGGGTGTTGATGGCGATGCGGAAGTCCTTGGTCACCACGTCGAAGCCGAGCTTGCCGAGCCCGAGCGCGAGCAGCAGCAGCCCGACCGGCATGAACACCCGCAGCGGCTCGTAGCTGAGGATCATGCGAACGACCTGGAGCAGGTAGCGCCGGGTGTCGCGGTACCAGTGGAACTTGGACTCGCCTTCGCGGGCGGCGTACTCGATGGGCACGTACCCCACGCTCATCCCGTCGGTGAGGAACGACATCGTCATCGTCGTCACGCACGAGAAGCCGTTGGGAAGCCGGTCGAGGTAGGGCGCCCCGGCTTCGCGTCGGAAGGCCCGGAACCCGGAGTTGAGGTCGGGGATCTCCTCCTGGGCGAGGTACTGCGCAAGCCGCCGGATCACCCACTTGGCCGGCACCCTCAGCGCCTTCTTGGTGCCCTCCTCGCTGGTGCGGGCCCCGACCACCTGGTCGTAGCCCTCCAGCGAAGCGACCAGTTCGGGGATTCGATCGTTGGGGTAGGTCATGTCCACGTCGGTCCACACGACGACCTCTCCGCGGGCCAGGCGGGTGGCGGTGCGCCGTGCGCCACCTGAGCCGAGGTTGCGGCGGTGGGCAACAGCGCGAACGCGCGGGTCGGCGTCGGACAGTCGACGCAGGATCGCGAGGCTCGCGTCGGTGGAATGATCGTCTACCGCGACGATCTCCCAGGTCAGACCGGAGACCTCCATCGAGGCGCGAATGCGGGCCACCTCGGCTTCGAGGTGGCCCTCCTCGTTGTGGATCGGGAGGACGATCGACACCTGCAGGGCGGGCCGACCGTCATCGGAACCAGCCACCGTCCCGGCGGCGACTCCGGGCTCGGCCAGGGTGTCCACCCCGGCTTCGAGGTCGAGGTCGACCTCGTGCTCGACCTCAGCTCGAGACACGCTGGGGCCTTCCGGGGATCGGCAGATGTCCGCGACCGATGCCGTGGTAGTGCAGGCCGGCATCCAGCGCCGCCCGGGCATCCAGACAGTTGCGTCCGTCGATGACGATCGGGTAGCCCAGCGCGGCCTTGAGTTCGGCCGGGTCGAGCGAAGCGATCTCGTCCCACTCGGTGGCGATGATCACCGCATGCGCGTCGTCGACGGCTTCGAGCGGGTCCTCGAAGGTCACCACCTGCGGCAACTGTTCGCGCACGTCCGGCAGGGCGACCGGGTCGTAGATGCGCACCTCGGCTCCTTCGTCGAGCAGCGCCCGAGCGAGGTAGAGGGCCGGAGCCTCGCGCAGGTCGTCGGTTCCGGGTTTGAACGCCGCTCCCAGGATGGTGATGGTCTTGCCGCCGAGGTGCCACAACTCGTCACGCAGCTTGGACAGCACCACCTCGCGCTGCCCGTCGTTGATGCGGCGCACCTCCTCGAGCAGCCCGAACTCGTAGCCGACCTGGCGGGAGAGGTGCGCGAAGGCGTCCACGTCCTTGGGGAAGCACGAGCCGCCGTAGCCGATGCCGGCGCGTAGGAAGGCGTGACCGATGCGCGCGTCGTGGCCCATGCCCTCCGCGACCACCTCGACGTCCGCGCCGACCCGGTCGCAGATGTTGGCCACGGCATTGATGAACGACAGGCGGGTAGCCAGGAAGCCGTTGGACGCGTGCTTGATCAACTCGGCGGTGGGTACGTCGGTCTCCACCACCGGGCAGCCGACCGCGGCGACCATCGGGGCGTACACCTCGCGCAGACGGTCGCGGGCGACACCGCTGGCCGTGCCGTACACGATTCGGTCGGGTTCGGCGGTGTCCTTGACCGCGATGCCCTCACGCAGGAACTCAGGGTTGGAGGCGACGTGGACCGGCACGGCGTCCGCCCCCCGCCGTTGCTGTTCGCGGGCGATGACCTGGGTGAGGCGCAACCCGGTGTTGGCCGGCACGGTCGACTTCTCGACGAGCACGAGCTCACGGCTGGCGTGCTGGGCAACCTCCACGCCGACCCGCTCCACGAACCGCAGGTCCGGACCACCGCCGGGCAGCGGTGGGGTGCCCACGCACACGAACATGACCTCGGCATGCGCGACCGCCGCAGCGATGTCGCCGGTGAACGTCAACGCACCGGACGCGGTCGTACGCTCCAGCAACTCGGGAAGGCCCGGCTCGTGGAAGGGCACGGCCCCGGCCTGCAGGGTGGCGAGCTTGGCGGCATCGTCGTCGAGCCCGAGTACGCGGTGGCCGAGGTCGGCGAAGACCGC